>PLSJ01000328.1 GCA_003165115.1 Syntrophaceae bacterium
TGGCGGAGATCGGATGCATGGGTGGCCCGAAACATATGCATGGAGATTTTAGGTTTCTCGACGCCTATCGCCCTGGCGTAGGTCTTAACCATCTTGTCAAGGTCGTGGATCGTCAGCCTGTTGCGCTGATGATGGTTCCCTCGGCGGTAGGTAACGAAGAGCGGATGAACAGAGCGGGCGCCATGAGAGATCCTGACGGACCGCCAAAGGAAGAGCAGACGCGACGGCGCCTTCCAGAGATAGATTTGGCGGTGCTTCGAGAATTTCCCGACGATGTGAATATCCAGACTGCCCGCGCTTTCCTCGATCAGGCCCTGAAGGGTCAACCCCGCGATCTCGCCGGCGCGCAGGCCCCCGAAGGCGGCCAGGATGAAGACGCAGGCATCGCGCAGCCCCTTCTCCTTCGTGATGTCGGCGGCGGCGAAGAACCGCTGCACCTCCCCATGCGTGAACTTCTCGACGGCGCTGTAGTCGACCTTGGGCCTGGGTATCAGGGCCGTGATGTCCTCTGCGACCATCCTCTCGCGGAGCAGGTATTTGAAATAATGACCGAGCGCCGTTTGCTTGGCGTTCCTGGTGGCGTTGGAATTGCCCTCAGCCATGGGCTTCTTCAGCGTGGCGTGCCGGTAGAAGTTGTGTTCGAAGAAATCCTCCACGTCCTCGCGCCTCATCGCGGCGGGATCCATGGTGCGGCCGTCCTTCTCCATCCAGAAGAGAAATGCCTCGACCTGCTTGGCATAGATGCTCGCACTCTTTTGCGACACCCCCCGCAGGATGGTGAGATAGCGTGAGAACCTCTCCAGGTCCGTCATTGATTGACCCGCTCGAACTTCGGGTGATCGCGTTTGGTGGGCCCCGATTCCGCGACGCATGGCCGGCGACGTCTTCAATGGTTGCCTCCTCCTATTTGTAATGGTCGATAGGTGCAATCGACGCGACGCTTTGTATTTTTTGCATGGCTGCCGACGCCTCCACGCTCTGGGCGCTGAAAATAACAGAAGTGAGCAAAACCGCCAACTTTCACCGTGGAACGCTTTTTCCGTAAAACCGTGGAAACCGTAAAATAGGTTTTCGTTTTCTCCCCAATTTTTTGAGCGTAGTGGGGGCTTGGGCCGCTCCGGAACTGGAAGTTTTCGGTAGGGGGGGTGGAGCCATAAACATTGGTAATGTTTATGAGTAAGTACATTACAAATGATACTATGATGTTACGAATAGACCCCCTTGCCTGAAAGTTAACATAAAAATGATTTATCAGCACCTCCATAAAATTGACCCCTCTTTTTCTTCCTGTCCTGGTATAAATTTCGCATTTCGACTGTTTTTTATTCCCTCGCGTATATAACGATACAAGCGAGCGGGGTGGCAGGGGTTGAAAGGGGTCAAAAAGGGTTGCAAAGTCAGAATTCATCACTTGTGAAAACCCAAAATAAATAGGGACAAAGAATATATTTGTTTTGCGCCTATTCACGTAGCTCATCGCATCTCCCGCTTGTCCATGAGGTCGTTGAAAGAGCACAGCGAAAGGCGCTGGCCCCCCCTGCTGATGAAAAGAGGCGCGTCGTCTTCCATAACTCCCTAAAACCATGTATAGGCTGCTATATTCCATTCTCTCCCAATGATAAAGCAACTACTGGCACATGCTGCCGCAGTATAAACAGGCGCGCAAGGTCGTCTGGGACGCGCTCAACCCCGGCACGGGCAGGCGCCGGATCGACGAGGTATTCCCCCGGAGGGTGCGGGCCAGGACCCGCGACGAGGATATGTTCATCGAGCTGCACAACGGCGCGACCTGGCAGCTCGTCGGCTCCGACCATTACGACAGTCTCGCCGACCCGATGGCGTGGGCGTACTTAAGGCCGATCCTCGCGGCGAACGACGGGTGGGCGCTTTTCATCTATACGCCCAGGGGCGCGAACCACGGCAAGCACCTCTACGACTTCGCGCGCGTCGAGCCGGGATGGTTCGCCACGCTGCGTGCCGCCGACCGGACGCCCGTGTTTGCGCCCGGCAGGCTCGACACGGAGCGGCGGGAATTGTGCGCCGAATTCGGGGAGACCGAAGGCGAGACGATCTTCCTCCAGGAGTACTTTTGCTCCTTCGAGGGCATGACCCGCGGGGCCTATTACGCGAAGCAGCTCAAAGCCGCCCGGACCGAAGGGCGCGTCTGTGCCGTGCCCCATGCGGCGGGCCACGAGGTCTACACGTTCTGGGACCTGGGCATGGACGATTCCACCTCCATCTGGTTCATGCAGGCCATCGGCAGGGAGCTTCGGTTCATCGACTATTATGAGGCCACGGGCGAGGGCCTGGCGCACTACGCGAGTGTGCTTAAGAGCCGGCCCTATGTCTACGGCGACCACTACATGCCGCACGACGCGGACGTGCGGGAGCTTGGCACGGGTCAGAGCCGGAGGGTCACCGCCGAGAACCTCGGTATACGGCCCGTGGTCGTGGTCAAGAGGGCAAGGGACACGAGCGCGGTGCTGGCGGGGATCGAGGCGGGCCGCAATATCATGTCGCGGTGCTGGTTCGACGAAAAAAAGTGTGCTCGAGGACTTTCGGCGCTTGAAGGATACCAGGCCGAGTACGACGGGGAGAAGAAGAAGCTGGCCGATCATCCGCTACACTCGTGGCACTCTCACGGTGCCGACGCGTACCGGACGTTCGCTGCCGGTTTCCGTCCTCGTCCCAAGGCGCAGTCGGTGACGTCGCTCATGGACGGCATGACGCTCAGATCGGGGTGGTGAGGGAGGTTAAGATGGGAGAGAGCGAGCGCGAGTTTCTGGACCTTGCCACAAAGCGGTTGAAACGTGAGATCGACGCGGACGACCACAACCGCACAAGCGCGATCGAAGACCTGAAATTCCTGAACGGCGACCAGTGGGACCCGGCCGAGGAGCAGCGACGGCGCCTGCGGGGCAGGCCGTGCCTGAAATCGAACGAGCTGCCGAAGTACGTCAACCAGGTCGTGGGCGACATGCGCCACAACAGGGCGCGTATCAAGGTCCGCCCCGTCGATTCCGCGGGCGACGTGAACATCGCCAGGATCCGCTCCGGGGTGATCGCGAACATAGAGTACCTGTCGAACGCCGAGGCGATCTACGACTACGCGGGCGAGATGGCGACCTCCGCAGGCTACGGCGCGTGGCGCGTGCTCACGAGGTATACGCGGGAGAACCCGTTCCTCCAGGAGATATACCTGGAGCGCATCAAGAACCCCTTCCTCGTCTACCTCGATTCTTCGGCGAAATCTGAAGTGGGGGCCGATGCGAAGTACGGCTTCGTGCTGGAGAAGGTGACGAGGGAGGAGTTCGAGGAGCGCTACCCCGACAAGGAGCCTCCCGGAGACGCACTCAGGGTCGGCAAAGGGGTCAGGCAGGAAGTCTGGTATGAAGGCGGCGCGTTCTTTATCGCCGATTACTACGTGATCGAGCATGAGTTGGTCGAGATGGTGCTGACCGAAGACGGGCAGACCTGGAAGAAGGCGGAGTTTGAAGAGAAGCTGGCCGAATGGCTGGAGGCGGAAGAGACGAAGAAGCTCTTGCATGCGCCCGCCGGACCCTCGCAGTTTTCGCTCGCGCAACCCCCCAACCCCCTCGTGCCGGGGCAGCAAGACCCACCGGGAGCCGCACCCATGCAGCCGCCTGCCCCGGTACCTCCCCCCTCGCTCACCGTGGCGAGGCAGCGGGAGGTGGAGTACCCCAGGGTGCGCCACTACGCGATCACGGCCGATCAGGTCCTGGACGGCCCGAACGACGTACCCGGCGCATACATCCCGCTCATCCTGGTCAAAGGCCCAGAGCGCGTGATCGAGGGGAAGAGCTACGTGCGGAGCCTTATCAGGGACGCAAAAGACCCGCAGCGCCTCCTTAATTTCTGGGTGACCGACGCGGCCGAGATCGTGGACATGATCCCGA
>PLSJ01000452.1 GCA_003165115.1 Syntrophaceae bacterium
CTGGTCGACGATGGCTCGACGGACGGCACACACACCGTTGTCGAAGAAGCTGCGGGGTCTTCGCCGGTCCCCGTAAGGTACGTGCGCGAGGACGGCAGCAAGGGGATCGCCCATGCCAGGAACAGGGGGATCGGCGAATCCCGCGGCGAATGGATCGCCTCCTTCGATGACGACCAACTGGCGGAAGCGGATTGGCTGAACCAGCTCTTCGCCGTGGCCTCCAGGACGGGCGCCGATTGCGTTGCCGGTAACCTCGATCTGGCGTTGCCCGCGCATCCGGTTGTGCCGTTGTGCCCTCTTACCCGGTTGCTCCTCGGTGAGCAGTCGCGTGAAGAGGCGCGCATACGCAGCCGCAAGTCTTCGCCGGGGACGGGGAATATGCTGATCCGGCGCTCGGTCTTTGACCGGATCGGGCCGTTTGACGTCTCCATGACGAGGGGCGGAGAGGATGACGACCTGGCCCGCAGGGTCTTTGCGCAAGGCTTCAAGGTGTGGTCGGCCCCCAAAGCGGTCGCGCACCATTTGATCCCGCCTTACCGCCTGAGCGTCGCGTACTTCCGGTCGCTTTCGCTTCGCGTCGGCGCGGCGTTCGCCGGCATAGACAACAAACAACGGGGCCGGGGGGAAACGGCCCTGCTCTGCGTCGCGAGGATCGGCCAGGCGCTGTTGGTCAATATGCCGCTGTTGATCCTATCGTGCCTGACGGGCGATCGCGCGGAAGCGCTGGCTCGAAAATGCCTGCTCTGGCGGACCGTGGGATATGCGCGCGAGACCCTGTTTCGTCTCGGGCCCCGGTTATTCCCGCAGAAACGCTTCTTTGCCGCGATGGAGATGAGAAGAGAGCGACACTCCTTTGCGGAAAGCTGACGGCCCTTGCCGGGACAGGAGCGAAAAGACATGAAGGTCCTTCAGGTTCACAACCAATACCGTTATAACGGAGGTGAGAATTCCGTCCTGCAGGCGACGATATCGAGCCTGAGGAGCCGCGGAGTCGCGGTATCCGAGATGCAGAGGCCGGGCCTGAACGGCAAAACCTCGGCCCTGAATAAGGTGGGCCTCTTTTTTTCCGGTCTATACTCCTTGCCCGCGGCGCGTGACATGAGACGGATACTCTGTGAAGAAGACCCCGATCTGGTGCATGTGCACAACCTGTATCCCTTGCTGTCGCCCTCGGTATTGAGGACGTGCCGCAAAGCCGGCCTGCCCGTCGTCATGACCTGCCACAACTACAGGCTCGTTTGCCCGACGACAATCCTCTTCCGCAACGGTCGGGTTTGCGAAGAATGTGCGGGGGGCAGGGAATACCGGTGCGTGATAAGGAATTGCAGAAACAATTTCCTCGAAAGTGTCGCTTACGCGACGCGAAATATCTTTGCAAGGAAGCTGGGGCTCTTTAGCGACAACGTCACGCTCTTTATCTCGGTGAGCCGATTCTTGAAGCAGTACCTGATCGCCGCCGGTCTTGACGGGTCGCGCATCGCTGTAGTCCCGAACATGATCGCCGTTCCTGATTCGATCGTCGACGCGGCAAGGGGAAAGTACATTGCTTTTGCCGGAAGAATGAGCGAAGAAAAGGGGCTCCCCGCGCTTCTTTCCGCCGCAGGGTCCATGCCTTACGCGCGCATCCTGGTAGCCGGAACGGGTCCCCGCATGGATGAGCTGAGAAAGGCTTCGCCCAGGAATGTCGAATTTCTGGGATTCCTGGATGCCTCTCAAATGGTGGCGTTCTATCGGTCGGCCCGGTTCGTTGTCGTGCCGAGCCGGTGTTTCGAGACATTCGGCCTTGTCGCGGCCGAGGCCATGAGTCACGGATTGCCGGTAATCGCTTCCGGCATCGGAGCGCTGCCCGAGGTAATTGAGGACGGCGTGACCGGTTTTCTCGTCGAGAGCGGAAATCACCAGAAGCTTGCGGAAAAGATGAAAGTCCTGTGGGACGATCCCGATTTGTGCAGCCGGATGGGGCGGGCCGGTCGCGAAAAGGCGGTTCGTGAGTATGGCGAGGACCTTTATTCCAGTCGGCTCCTGTCGGTCTACGAACAGGCATTAGCATTGACCGGACGCTCACGTCACAAAAATAGAGAGGTGTGAAATGCGGATTGTCGGACGGAAAGAGAACGCCATCTATTCTCCCCGAAAGGTCGTCGTGATGCGGGCCGCCGTTGTCCTACTGTGTGCCGCCCTCATGGGGGGGAGTGCCCATGCCCTCACGCATCCCGCCACCGAGGCGATACCTCCCACCTTTTTCGGCATGCACAGCCATTTTGCCGCAATCCCCGATATGGCCACTCCCTGGCCGGCTATTTCCTTCGGGTCGATACGCCTGTGGGATTCGGGCGTCATCTGGCCCCTTCTGGAGCCGGGCAAAGGGCAATGGAATTTTGCCACCTTGGATAAATGGGTCAGTTTGGCCCAGTCCCATAACGCGGACATCCTTATGACCCTCGGCCAATCCCCGACGTGGGCTTCGGCCCGGCCCTCCGAAGCGTCTCCATATAGCCCCGGCGCCGCCGCGGAACCGGCAAATATCGAAGATTGGAACACCTATGTCCGAACAGTCGCGACTCGTTATAAAGGACGTATTCACTATTACGAAATATGGAACGAGCCGAACCTGACGGAGTTCTACAGCGGCACGGTAAACGAGATGGTCACGCTGGCCCAGGCGGCATACACGATCCTCAAGCAGGTGGACCCCACGATAAAGGTCGTCTCTCCTTCCGTTACCGCGTCGGCCGGGCTTTCGTGGCTCGACCGGTATTTCGCGGCAGGGGGAGGTGCATACGCTGACGTTATCGGCTATCACTTCTACGTGACCCCGGGCCCGCCCGAGGATATAAACCCCCTTATTAGCCAGGTGCAACAGGTGATGAGCAACCACGGCCTTCAGGGGAAACCCCTCTGGAATACGGAGGTCGGCTGGTTTATCCAGAATAGCCAGGACGTTGTCGTGGGCTACGGGGTCTTCAGCAAAGTCCTGACCGAAACCGAGGCAACGGAATACGTGGCCAGGACATATTTAATAGACTGGGCGGGGGGCGTCGACCGCGTATTCTGGTATGCCTGGGATGACGGCTACATGGGTTTGACGGACGCCGACCACAAAACCGTGAAGCCGCCGGGGACCGCCTATGGAGTGCTCTACGCGTGGTTAAACGGGGCCAGTGTCGCATCGGTCACCCAGGATAGCCAGGGCACCTGGACCGTCCTTATAAAACGTGGAACGGGTTACACGGGCAGGATCCTCTGGAATCCCGCTGCGTCCGTGTACTTTCCTCTACCCCGCGCCTGGAACGGTAAGACGTTGAAACAATTGACGGGACAGCAAAGCAGCCTGACGGGCGTGTCCAGCCTGAACATCGGCCCGATGCCGCTCCTGGTCGAGAGCTCCTCCTGAGTGCGTTCGGCCCGCCCGGCCCCTCGGGAAAGGCCATTATTTGCATCTTTCCCGCATCCCCCTCATTGACATGGGCGAATCGTAAACCTAGGTTATCCTTGTATAGGTGTAATCGGCCGCTCTTGGGTTTGCATTTCCACTGCCGGCCATTGTTGGGCGGTTCCTGCATGGCGCCTCGGAACCCTCGAATGCCAAGGTAAGCCGGCACAAACAGGACCAAAGCGAGCATGAATAAACCGAGAATCGTCCTGGCCGATGACCACAGGATGGTGGCCGAGAGCCTCAAACAGTTGCTGGACCCCGAGTTCGACGTAGTCGAAATAGTGGAGGACGGCAAATCCCTGGTGATTGCGGTCCGGGAGCGGCAACCGGAAATCGTCGTTACCGATATCTCCATACCCCTGCTGAATGGGATCGAGGCGGCATGCCGGATCAACGAAATGGAGAACCATCCTCCCATCGTATTCCTCACCACGCAGCTCGACATCGCCTGCGCGGTAAATGCGTTCGAGGCCGGAGCCTCAGGCTACGTGCTGAAACAGGCTGCGTCGTCCGAGTTGGCCACGGCCGTTAACGAGGTGCTGAGAGGACAGATCTATCTGAGTCCGGTAATCGCCGCCGACCTGATACAGGCATATCGAAACATAGCCGAGCCGCATGACCACTTACGCCTCACGCCCAGGCAGACGGAGGTGCTTCAGCTCCTCGCCGGGGGCTGTTCGATGAAGGAAATTGCGTCGATTATGCACATTTCCCGGAGGACCGTTGAATTTCACAAATACCGGATAATGGAACACCTGGAGATCAGGAGCATGGCCGACCTGATCCGCTACGCCATCGGGCATGGCATCACAACCGAGCGGCCCGGCTGACAATCGGAGTAATCCATGCCTGTCACAACGGGCGGCAAGGACCCCGGTCTGCGGAAAGACAGGCGGAAGAAGGGCGGTTGCATGCCTTGACGGAAGCGGTTTTTACCACTATGTTAATTTTATTCACTTGTTGACGCGCCTACAGCTCACAAAAAGAAGAAGGCTCTTGACATTGTCGGTGTCCCGGCCGGAAGACGGGGTTTGGTGACGCGCCTCTCACAAGTGTCTTATATGAGCGGCTTCGTGCGTTGACGGGGTAACAACATTTTTATCATATTAATTTAATCAGGAGGTGGATAATGAGAAGGTTTGTCTTTACGGTGTTGTTCTTTGCATTCGCGCTGGCCCTGGTTTCCGGGTGCCAGTCCACCACGGGCAGGACGGCGGGGTCCCTGGTCGATGACTCGACGATTGCAAACACGATCAGGGCCAAAATAGTCGAAGACAAAGAATTGAGCCTGATGAAGATCAACACGGATGTATTCAACGGGAATGTGACGCTTTTAGGGGCGGTGCCGAGCAAAGAGGCGGAGAACAAGCTGATCGCCATTGCGAAGGGCGTCAAGGGCGTCCAGTCGGTAACGAGCAAACTGACAATCCAGCAGAAATGATGCAAAGGCCGGCCGGCTCGTCGATAGGGGCCGGCCGGCGGTAACTCTGGCATAAGGCGCGAAAGGGGCGCGCGTTCTTCAGAAGGGTTAGCCCCGTTCCGGATGGTGTGTGTAAGGGCCCGCAGAGGTCGAAAGACTGCGGGCCTTTATCGTCCGGTACGCCAGTGCCATCCAGAGAAGCGCCGCGACCAGCAAGACCGCGGGGAGGATGAGGATGGCCTTTTGCAGGTCCCCGTGCAGACGGTCCGCGAGGCGGCCCACAAATTCCGGCGACCACATATCCCCGAACAGATGGATCATGAAAATCGAAACGGCCATCGCGCTCGCGCGCACATTGGCGGGGACGGCTTCGAGGATCACCGTATTAACGGGGCCCGTGCAAAAGAACAGGAGGAAGATCGCGGCCGCGAGAAGGCCCATGGCTGCCCCGGTATTCTCCGTGATGAGCCCGAAAAGCGACAGGGGGACCGAAAGCAGGACGGAGCCGCCGAGTATGAGGGCGTATCCCGCGGGCGTGTGCCTTTGCCACCACGTTGCGCCGAAACCCCCGAGCAGCGTGCCCGCGAGCCCCGCGACGACGATCGTGCCGCCGAAAAACGTATCCGCCCTGGAGAGGGAGAGGCCATGTGCCCGCTCTATAAACGTGGGACCCCAAAAAGCGAAGGCACCCAGCGCAAAGGTGTACGCGACGTAGCCCCAGACAACGAGGCTGTATTCCACGTTGCGGAAGAGCCGGAGCACGTCGCCGGGCACCGGCGGTGGAAGGCGCATGTCGCCCGCGGCATCCGATTCTCCCCGCTCGGGCTCCCTGACGAGCAGGAGCATGAGGGCCAGCAGCAGCCCCGGCGCCCCCGCCCAGAAAAAGGCCTGGCGCCACCCCGCGTATGCCGCCACTTCGCCCCCGAGGATATAGCCCATTGCCGAGCCGACGGGAATCGCCACGTAGAAGACCGTCAGTGCGTTGTTCCGTGCCGCGGCCGGCCAACTGTCCGAGATGAGACCGGGGCTCAGGGTCGCGTAGCTTGCCTCTCCCACACCCACCATGGCCCTGTAGAGCAGGAGCATGCCGACGCCCTGGGCCGTGCCGGTAAGCACCGTTCCCGCGCTCCAGACCAGGACCCCGAGAATGATAAGGCGTCTCCGCGGGAGACGATCGCCCAGGTAGCCGAAAAAAGGAGAGGTAAGGAAATAACCGATCATAAACGCCGTGAAGAGCCTTCCCGACTCCCCATAGCTCATGCCGAATTGCGTGGCCATGGGCGTGCGGACGGCGTTCAGCACATACCGGTCAAGGTAATTGAAAAGGTTGATCCCCGTGAGGATGCACAGGAGCCGCAGGGGCGCGGTCTTTTTCACGAGACCCCGTCCGAAGGGCGAAAAAAAGAACTACACTTCTGATAAGGCCGGATGCGCAGCACTTGTCCCGCCATACCACCAGGAGGTATTTCCATGAATGTCATCGTCCTCGCCATCAAACCCATGCAGCCGGAAGAACCCCGCTTCCCGGTCAGGGTGGAATTCAACTGGGGGACCACCGACGAGATTTTCAGTAATTCGGCCATCACCGTGGAGGTGTGGCTCGATAAGACACCGCTTCGCAGGGCATCGCTGTCGAAAGTCCACGATATCGCGGTCGCGGAGGCATACAAGCTCCTGGAGCGGGCGCTGGACTCCGCGTCCGCCGCCAACGTCGTCACCGGTTTTTAGGACTTTCCCTCCCGGAGCGGCTCACTTCATCCTGCGGACACGGACCTCTATCTCCGGGGTGTCCTTCAGCAGCGCGACGAGCCGGGAGGTGTCGGAATCACCGTAATGGTAAGGGTAGAGCACCTTCGGCTTTAACGCCTTCGCCGCATCGGCAACCATTTCCGGCGTCATGGTATACGGCAGGTTCATGGGCAGGAACGCATAATCGATGTGCTTCAATGCCTTCATCTCCGGCGTGTTCTCGGTATCGCCCGCGACGTAGACACGTGTGTCCCCAAACGTCAGCACGTAGCCGTTTCCGTCCCCTTTCGGATGATAGAAGGCCCCGTCAGGCCTCTTGTGGACGAGATTGTAGGCGAGCACCGCCTCGATCCGTATCTCCATGATCGTGAGGACGTCGCCGTTGTTCATCACCGTGCCGCCCCCCACCTGCTCGGCGCATAACCTGGTGAGCACCACGACGGTTTTTTCGGTGCGCACCTTACCGAGGGCGGGGCTCAGGTGATCGCGGTGCTCGTGGGTGAGGAGGACCAGGTCGGCCTTCGGGAGCCGCCCGTAATCGGCTAACTGGTCGAAGGGGTCGACATGGATGATCTTGCCGCCGAAGCGCAGCATGAGCGACGCATGGCCGATGAACGTAACCTGCACGTCGCCGGCGGACGTGGTGATGGTATCCGTCTCGAACGGCTCGGCGGCAAGGACCGAGCCCGCGCAGAAGACGATCAACCCCAAGGCCGCCAGTACCGATGCTCCCGTCATCGCATCCCTCCCTATCGTCCCGTTTCCGGTCGTTTCCTTACATTCTAAAGGGCAAGGAAGAGGGTGTCAAGAAATTACCGGGCCGCAGGGCAAACGCATTTGGACATCCCACTTTGAAACGAGACCGTATGGTGCCCTTTCCGAGCACGTCTGCGGAACGACCGCTAAGCAGCGTAGGCGGATCGGAGCGGTCCCGCAAGGGATGATGTGCGTGCTCGATCATCTATGCCCGCACTACACCGCGCACATCAAGCGACGAGGAGCCTTACGATGCTCGGGAGTGGAGCCTATGTGCTCGGGAAGGGCGCCATACGGTCTGGCGGACAGGTTGTTTCCAAATGTTTTTGCCCTGCGGGCCGTGCGTTTCTTACCCTGCGTCCGGCGCGAAACCCCGGCGCGCCGTATTCTCTGTCACCACCCTGGAGTCCATGAAGTGGAGCAGGTATTCCTCTCCGCCGGCCTTCGTGCCCAGGCCGGACATCCTGAAGCCCCCGAAAGGCTGGCGTCCCACCAGGGCGCCCGTGATGTGCCTGTTCAGGTAGAGGTTCCCCACCATGAACCGCCTCCTCGCTTGTTCCAGATGGCTCGGGCTCCTGCTGAATACCCCTCCCGTGAGGGCAAATCGGGTCGAGTTGGCCCATTGGAGGGCCTCTTCAAAGGTTTTCACCCGCATGACCGCAAGCAGCGGCCCGAATATCTCCTCCTGGGCGATCCTGTGCTCGGGCCGTACGTCGCCCACGATGGTAATGGGCACGTAGGTTTCCCCGTCGGGGGTGCGGCCGACGTACAGGACCTTCCCCTCGACTCCCGCGATGTCCGTGTACTTGCGGATCCGCTGCGCGGCCTGGTGGTCGCAGACGGGTCCCAGGAAGAAAGCCGGGTCCTCCGCCGGCCCCGACGCGAGTGATCCGGCCGCGCTCACCAAGCGGTCCGTAAAGGCGTCGTAGATCGAATCGAGCACGATCACCCGCGAGCACGACGAGCATTTCTGCCCCTGAAAACCGAAGGCGGAAACCAGCACCGCCGGCACGGCCTCGTCCAGGTCGGCGTCCTCGTCGATGATGATGGCGTTCTTTCCTCCCATCTCGGCGATGACCCTCTTGACGTTCACCTGTCCCGGACGGACCACCGACGCCCGCTCTACGATCCGCAGGCCCACCTGGGTCGATCCCGTGAAGGCGATGGTGCTCACGTCGGGGTGATCGACGAGATACTCGGCAATTATTTCGGTGCGGCCGGGCAGGAAGTTAAAGACTCCGGGCGGCAGGGCCGCGTGCCTGAATGCCTCCACGAGGTGATGGCCGATGATGGGGGTCAGGGGAGAGGGCTTGTAGACGACGCAGTTGCCCGTGACTATCGCCGCCGACACCATGCCGGTGCTGATGGCGAGGGGGAAATTCCACGGCGCGATCACGACCGCCACGCCTCTCGGCTCGTAGAAGGAGTGATTGACTTCACCGGGCTGGGAAGGGAGGGGCTGGGGCGCACCCAGGCGTACCATCTCGCGGGCGTAATACTCCAGGAAATCTATTGCCTTGGCCACATCGGCCGAGGCCTGGTCCCACTGCTTGCCGATCTCGAGCACCTGCCAGGCCGCAAGCGTGTGCCGGTGCGCGGCCATCCACGAGGCCGCGGCCAAAAGGTATCCTGCCCGATTCCGGGCACCCGTCTCCCGCCAAGCATTATACGCCCTCCGGGCCGCCTCGACGGCGGCTTCCGCCTCCGCCCTCCCCGCCTGGCATACGGAGGCCAGCACCTCGGCAGGATCGGCCGGATTCACCGAGGGGGACAGGTCTGCGCATGTACGGTCGACCCTGTCGATATAGAGGGGGCACGTCATCCCCCGCTCCCGGCGCACCTGCGCAATCGCCTCGCCGAAAAGCTCCCGTTCCTCCTTCTTCGTGAAATCGAACGGGGGGTAGTTCCTGAAAGGCCCCGGCTTTTCGGCAACACGGGCGCCCTCTTCCCCCGCGTGAAAGGCGGCCTGCTTCCCTTCCGCACCGTCCGCGGGGTCCCGAAGGATCTCCGCGGCGTCCGTCTTTTCCGCGAACATCCGGCGCAGGAACCCCTGGTTCGCGGTGTTTTCCAGCAGGCGGCGCACCAGGTAGGCCATCCCGGGGACCAGCGTGCCGCAGGGGCAGTAGAGCCTCACCCTGCCGACGGCCTTCAAAAGACCCTTACGGACAGGCTCGGCCATACCGTAAAGCACCTGAAATTCATAGCGGTCGTCGGGGACCCTGAATTCGCGCGCCATGGTAAGGCAGGCGGCGATCGAGCGGATATTGTGGGAGCCGCAGGCGAGGTAGGCAAGGTCATGGCTCCAGAGGACCATCTGCGTGGCGCGCTCGAAGGCGGCATCCGTCTCCGTCTTATCGCCATAGACCGGCAGGTCCCACCCATTCTGCCGCGCCCTGAGCACCTCGTAGTCCCAGTAGGCGCCTTTCACGAGCCTGATGGAGACGGGGAGTCCCTTTTCCCTGCTCCAGTCGAGGAGATCGGCAAGGTCCCGGTCCGTGTCGCGCAGGTACGCCTGGATCGCGATGCCGAGGTGCGGATAAGCGCCGTATTGCAGCCGCAGCCTCCTGTAAAGCTCCAGGAACATATCCTTGTGCTGGTAAGATTCCATGTCGATGCACAGCGCACCACGCGCCTCCATCACCTTTTCATAGACGGGCCGGATGCGGTCCAGCATGGCGGCCACGGAACCCTCGAAATTCTGCGGCCTCGCCTGCGAGTAAAGGGAGCTCGGTTTGAGAGATACGCTGATCTTTGGGACCGAGCCCCAGTCGAGGTCCGTTCCCTTCGATTCTCCCAGGCTGCGCCACCCTTCCTGCCCCCTCTCCAGATCGTCGAGAAGGGACATGTAGAGGGCGCCATACTGCTCCGCCTCATCCTCGCTCACTACCGCTTCACCGAGAAGGTCCACGGAGAACGCGCAGCCTTCGCGTCGTATTTTTGACAGTCCCCTCAGCGCGTCCGCCCCGTTCTCCCCCACGATGAACTGTTTTCCGAGCTTCTCGATGGCATACCGTATTGCCCTGCCCGCGACCACGGCCCCCAGCAGGCCGCCCCGCGTGGCAAGTCCCACGGCGCAGCGCACCGGCCCCGGGATATAGTCCCTTCCCCCGCCAAAATATTCGATCAGGTGGCGCGCGAGCGACGCGGGCGTCGAGAGCGTGGGGAACACATCGACGAAGCGGAGCATACTTACGCGAAACGCCTCATGCTCCAGGGACCAGCCGATTATCCTGCCGACCCACTGCCCCTCCTCGAAAAGAGACGGCTTCCCCCCTTCGAGCATGCCGAGAAGCTCCCTGCCCGTCTCGATGATCCTCCCGTCCAATTCCTGCCGGTCCATATCCCCCCTTCGCCGGCGCTACGCCTCACTTGAAGTATAATGCGACGCACCGTCCCTGGCTGTACTCCTTTTTCCGGCCAGGGTGCATGTGCCTTGAACTCACGGGCACGACATTATGAAATAAGGAGGTGGTGGATGACTATTGGCGGAGGACCAACGCGCCCCCGCCTTTGTAGCGGCGGGGCGGAAGGGCCAGGAAATCGGATAGCTGGTGCGAAGAAGAGGTGGCTCAAGCCTCTCGGCCGCGCGTAGGGAAAGCAGCCTCCCTGGTGTCGGCGCTCACTCCACCAGCACCAGGCCGAATATGTTCCTTTCCCCGGTGCGGTCCCGCACGACGCTGATGGGAAGGCCATGCTCCCCGGCCGTTGCAAATACATCGATCCCGCACGCTTCCATGGCGGGCCGCATTTTCTCCGGGTGCACGCATCCCCCCGAAATGTTGCAGGCGGCGCACCTCGTGCATGGGCCCGATCCCATCGAGAAGGCTTTATGAAAACCGCCAAGGAATATGGCCCTTTCCAGGTCGACGAGGACGTCGTTGAAATCCTCGACCGTCTTATAGCCTTTTCGCCAACGGCGGTGCAGGAGAATGGCCCAGGTATAGGAATCGAGAATTGTCCTTGTCTGCTCGGGGGCAGGTGAGCGCGGCGGACAGCAGAGGCGTTGACCGTAACCGGCGCAGCCGAACTGACATTTTATCCTCACCCACGGCGCGGTAAAGACTTTCGATGTCTCGACGATCACTGCATCGTCCATGCCTTCCTTGAGGGCCATTGTCACGTAGGGACTCAACTTCTCGGGAGTCCTGGCGGCCTTCTTTTGTCTGGGCGCCTTTTCGGAACTTCCTATCACCGTATCAACAGGCTTTTTCATGGTGTGAGGTCCTCCCTCCGAGCATGAGCGAAAGAATTGTGGGCCACGGCCCGGACCCTACTTGAAACGCGCCGTGTCGATCTTGTACTTCTCGACCCGCAGCCCTATCATCCGCTCGGTGATGCCCAGCGACCGCGCCGCCTGGGCCATATTGCCCCGCGTCCGCTTCAGCTCTTCAACGATGACGTCCCTTTCCATAGCCGTGACGATGTTTTTGAGCGTGCCCCGCGCCTCGCGCCATTCCGTCCCGTCGCTTATCTGGAGGTTCGGCGGGAGGTGGTAGCTCTCGATGACGCCCTCCGTAGAGAGGATGATGGCCCTTTCTATGCAGTTCTCCAGCTCCCGCACATTGCCCGGCCAATGATAGGCCATGAGCATGTCCGTCGCGCTGGTCGATATCCTTATAATTTTCTTCTCGTGCTCTTTGCTGTATTTTTCGATGAAGTGATCGGCAAGAAGCATGATATCCGTCTTCCGTTCACGCAGCGGCGGAACGACTATGGGAAAAACGTTCAGCCTGTAATACAGGTCTTCCCTGAACCTCCCCTCGCTCAAAAGGAGCTCCAGGTTCCTGTTCGTCGCCGTGATGATGCGGGCGTGCACCTTTACGGGGGTGCTGTCGCCTATCCGCTCGAACTCCTTCTCCTGGAGCACGCGAAGCAGCTTCGTCTGAATCGAGACTGGCAGGTCGCCTATCTCGTCAAGGAAGATGGTGCCGTATTCAGCCGCTTCGAACCTCCCGATACGTGCCCTCGTCGCACCGGTAAAGGCGCCCTTCTCGTGGC
>PLSJ01000083.1:0-5236 GCA_003165115.1 Syntrophaceae bacterium
AAGCCGCTCCCGGTCATGTTCGAAAGCGGGTCGGGGATCTGACGACTCCCTGATCGTGCCATCCACGCCCTCGACGTTTATATGCCTGCGCCATCACTGAACGCTTCGACCATACGGTCGATGGCTTCCGATTCATCCGGGCCGCTTGCCGTGATCTCGACTTCGGAGCCAAAACCGGCGCCGAGGGTGAGGATCTGCAGGATGGAGCATGCGTCAGCTTCCTTGCAGCCATGGCATAAGGTGATCCGTGACTTGAACTGTTGGGCGCACCTGACCACCTTGGCTGATGGCGTCAGGTGGAGCCCGTTTCGATCCCGTACCTTGGCTGTTGCCTTCTTCATGGCTTTTTCCTTGTTTCGAAACGCCTTCTATATGGCGGAACCCGTACCCCTCACTTCACCCGTTTCGATCGCGAGGATCTGGTCTGCCCATTGGGCCGCCCATTCCCGCAGTTCCTTTTCATTCAACGGCGAAGGGCTCTTCGATTCGGTATGGTTGACGATCCTGATGGCGAGGTCGGTGTATATCCGCGCCTGTTCGGATGCNNACGTACTCCATAACCTGCGTACCGGTACGGGCCGCGAAATCATCGATGATCTCCCTGGCGTAGGGCGTATTGATCGAGTTGGCGATAACACCGCCGAGCAGCGCCCCGCCGCTTTGCGAATATTTGGCGATGCCCCTGAACAGGTTGTTCGCCGCGTAGATGGCCATAAAATCGGAGGATGACACCGTAAAGACATGCTTGGCGATGCCCTCCCTGATCGGCATGGCGAAGCCCCCGCACACGACATCGCCGAGGACGTCGTAGATCACCACGTCCAGATCGAATTCATCGAAGGCCTTGAGCTGCTTCAGGAGCTGCACGGCGGTGATAATGCCGCGCCCGGCGCAGCCGACTCCCGGCGCCGGACCGCCCGCCTCCACGCAGAGGACCCCACCATAGCCTTCATGGACGACTTCTTCGAGTTTGAAGACCTTCTTTTCCCTCAACGTGTCAAGAACGGTGGGGATGTATTTGCCGTCCCTCAACGTGTTCGTCGAGTCGCTTTTCGGATCGCAGCCTACCTGCATCACCTTGTAACCTGCTTTGGCGAGGGCGGCGCTGATGTTCGACGTCGTGGTCGACTTGCCGATGCCGCCCTTGCCGTAGATTGCGATCTGTTTGATTTCCTTCTTTGCCATGTGATAAGACTCCTTTTTCGTAATTCCCGCATCATCCGTGAGAAAACGTCGGCGCTACGCGCCCGTAGAGTTCCAGCCCGTAATCCTTGCCCGTTCCCGGCACCCCGCACGCGTCCGCCCGGCATTGCCGGCAGTGGGTGAAGACGGGCAGGCACCCGGCTGCGTCGTCTTGCGCCTTGTGCAGCTCCTCAAGGCTCGGCGGCCGCAAGCGCGCCATCTCGAATTGCGGGATCAGTGGGATAACGTTGATCATGGAGGCGCCCGCCCCGGAGACGGTGCGGGCGACCTCCATGATATGCGCATCGTTGACGCCCGGTATGAGGACGGTATTGATCTTTACCACCACACCCGGCCGCACCATAGTTTTTATCCCCGCGAGCTGGGCCGCTATGAGCCTGCGCGCCCCTTCCTCCCCCGTCAGGTCGAGCCCGTCCTGCCGCACGTATGAGCATATGCGCGCCAGTATGCGCGAATTGACCGCGTTGACCGTCACGGTGAGGGCCTTCACACCGACGACGGCTATGTCTTCGGCCTTTTCCGCGAGGTTGAGGCCGTTCGTGGAGAGGCACAGGATCAGGTCGGGGAACCGCTCGTGGACAAGCGTGAGTGCCGTAAGCGCATGGTCCGTCGCGAGAGGGTCTCCCGGCCCGGCAATACCGACAACGGTAAGCTCCGGGCAGACGCGCAAGGCCCGCTCGACAATCCTGGGGGTGTCCTCCGGCTTTACGAGGGACGCGGCGACCCCCGGCCTCGCCTCCCACTTGTTGAAGCCGCGCCTGCAGAAGCGGCACTGTATATTGCACGCCGGGCTGACAGGCAGATGGATGCGGGCGAACCTGTTGTGCGCCTCCCCGCTGAAGCACGGATGGCGCTCCAGGCCGGCCGGCGCCGTGCCCCCGTTATTTTTGACGCAGGTGCTCATGGTCCCTTCCACTTGTCCCCTACCTTCCGGCCACGATCGCGCCGAGCAGGTCTTCCACGAGGTGGAGGCCTCCCCTGTAGCCTGCATAGCTCCTGTCGAGGACCGCCCTGTTTACGATAGGGAAGCTGACGCTGAGATGGCCCGCGCCGATGGAGGCCGCAAGCTCCCTGTCGAGCGAGCTGCCGACGACAAAGGCCGGGCTGAAGGCGTGGTAGTAACGCTCACCCCTCGATGACGGCCACCTCTCGCTCAGGTGGCGGATGATCTCGCTTCCGTCCGTCTCGAAGACGAAGGACGGCCGCAGTCCCGATTCGAGTGTTGCAAACCTCCCGGCGACGACCTCCGCCAACTCTTCCTTCGGCTCGTCCGTGCATACGGCAAGCTCCGGTATCCAGCCCAGGTCGTCCGCGAGAAATTTTGTCAGGCCGTAGGAATAATTGCAGTCGCCGATCACGACCGCGTAGCGCTGCATGTCGAAGTCGTTGTATGGGTCGGTGAGCGGGTCGAGGTAGCGGTAGTACGTTTCATTTTCTTTCTCTATGATACCGGATACCACCGAATCCTTGATCGAGAGCGCCTCCCCCACCTTCCGCAGGAACGCGTCCGTCCCGCTCGGGCCTATCGGCAAAGGGACCGTAATGAAAGGTGTGCCGTGCTCCTCCTCGAAGAGGCGGGCAGCCTCCACCCCGTAAGCGTCCGATACCACGATGTTCAGCTCGGCCGACGACGAGGTCCGCAGCCTGTCGAGACTGTCCCGCTCGCCGAAGAACGCGTTCACGTCCAGACCGAGCCGCGTAAGCAGGCCGCACAAAACCTCGATATTCCCCCTCCAGAAGACGTCCAGCATGGGCGCGATGCCCCACAGGTTCACCTTGTTTTTGACCTTCGCCCCGCTTTTCTCCACAAAATCACGGAAAAGGCACTTAAGGACCGCGTCGTAGCCGAAGTAGGAGTTGCCCTTGAATCCCGCGGTCTCCGCGCCTATGACCGGCCGCTCGGGGCTTGTAACCTCCCCGATAACGGCCCTCATGTCGTCGCCGATCATCTCCGTCACGCAGCCCGTGAGCACCACGTAGAGCTTCCCGTCCATCACCTCAAAGGTGTTCTCTATCTGTTCCCGGAGCCGTTCCGCGCCGCCGAAAACGACCTCCGATTCCTGAACGTTGGAGCTGGGGACCGAAAGGCCGCCGCAATGACCGCCTATTTGCAGCCCCGTCCCGCCGCTTGCGGCCCATGCGAAGTTGCCCGCGCAGCCGGATGCGGCGTGCATGATGGGTATGGCGCCGGGCAAGGCGCTCACCGTGGCGAGAGCGCCGCCGAGGGCGCACGAATAACGTGGTCTTTCGATAAAATTACGCACTTGCCTCACCTCCGGCCTGTCTCAGGTATTTGAACGCGTCCTCGCCGTACCAGCTTTCCGCGTACGGAAGGCGGACATGCACGCTCAGTTTCCGGTTGTACGCGGTGTTCGTAAGCTGCTTGTAGAGCCGCCTGGCAATCTCGAAGACCCCTTTGTATCCGATGAAGTTGAGGCCTGTGTTGTAGATGACCGAGGCGGGGACGCCGAGCTTTGCGGCTGTCGAATTGCCGTTCCAGTGACCGAGGAAGATGTCCGGCTTCAGTTTCCGAAGAAGGTTCGCCTCCTCGAAGGGCTGGGCGTTGGCGATATTGACCACGTAATCCTGGTCGGTTTTTGCGGCGAGCTTCCGGTATTCCGCGTCCGCGTACTCGTCGTGGTGGAAGGAGCGGATGCCGGCGATCTCGAAGCCCAACTCGATAAGGAGGCCGGCCGTGACAAAAGACCTGATCTCGCCGGCGCTCACGAACGCCCTCTTGCCGGAGAACGCGGGCTCGAATTGCTTCAACGCGCTTTTAAGCTCCGCCGTCTCCTGCTCGATGAAACGCTCGGCCTGCGCCTCCAGCCCGAAAAACGTCGCGAGGTCTCTTATCCACTGGCCGGTGTTCTCGATCCCTATGGGCATCGTGCTGATGATGCAGGGGATACCGTATTTCTCCTTGAGATGGTCGAGGAGGTAGTCGTCATGGGTGGGGCACGTACTTATGGAGACGGCCGCCTGTGTGACCCTGTACATCTCCTCCGGCCGGGCAAAGAGGGGGAAGAAATTGGCGGTGAGATTGAAGCTGCTCAGGATGCGCTGCAATTCGAGCTCGTCCACCCGGCCCATCGACGAGACGGTCATGACGTTCACCGCGTGCTTTCTTCGGTATTCGTCTTTTATATCCGCGAGCTCGTCCCCCGTGAAGACCGGCTCGTCCTCTTCCGGATCGAGGCCGAGAAGGTCCCTGCCCAGGGGATGGTAGACGGAGTCGTACGCGGTCGCCCAGATCTTCGTCTTGAAGCCCTGGCAGTAGACCGCGTGGAGACGGGCGGACACCTGGGGCTGGATGTTCCGGATCACGCCGTCGACGTCGTCGCCCGTGAGGGCGGGCGCGCAGGTGACGACGACGAAGAGGTCGCCCGGTCTGTAGCGGCTGTCGATCTCCCGTATGGCCGCCCCCAGCTTCACCTCCCCTCCGCTTATGACGTCGGTCTCATCCAGGGCGGTGGAGAGCCACAATGTGTCTTTCGCGGGTCTTCCCCGCGCGGCGTTGCCCGCCTTCGTGACCGCGTTCTGCGCGTGCGCGCAGGAGCCGCAGCCGACCGCGCCGTGAAGCAGGATCGCGCTGTCGGCAAAGCTGTCCATCATCGCGAGGGCCGGAAGGAGCTGGCAGATCGAGCCCTGTGTGAAGAGCCGGTCCCCGTCGTTCATGCACTTGCAGTTCTTCCTGTTCGCGAGACCGCAAATCGTCCCGTGGTGCGCGATGCACGCCTGTAGGCGGTCTTCCCGCTTGGGCGGTTCTTTCTCGTCAAAATAGCTCATTCATGAACCTCCTTATATGCTGCCGGGGCCGCAAAAAAGGCCCTTATGTTCCGCAGAGGCGTGGCCGGTGGAATGGCAATTACCGGGGCTAGCGTCGCCCCCTCCAGCGGCAAAGCCGCCGGAGCCTCCCCTTCAAAAAAGCAAGACCCGTAAAATATCTCACCCTCGATCCGCCCCTTCGTGCCTGTATCTTTCCGGGGCCGCAAAAAAGGCCCTTATGTTCCGCAGAGGCGTGGCCGGTGGAATG
>PLSJ01000083.1:5316-19510 GCA_003165115.1 Syntrophaceae bacterium
GGGATAAGGTCGAGCCGGTTGGTAATGTTGCCGCAGATGTGCAGCAGGTTGTAAACGGACAGGCCCTTCAGGCGATCGAGAAAATCTTTGATGACGGGGACCACGAAGCTCTCGAAATGCTTCCGGGAAATCATGTCGCCCGAGGCAATAGGCTCGGCTATGGAGATGATCTCCGCCCCTTTTTCGATAAAACCCCGGTAATAGCGGGATGAGGCTTCGACGGAGAGCGCGAGCACCCGGCGCACGGAGTCGGGGTCCTTGTAGATNNGTCCCCAACCGCAGGCCCCGATCACGGTCCGGCTGCCGATTGCCTTTTTCACGATTGCAGTCGTCTCCCACAGGCCCTGCACGTCGCCGTCAAGAGCGATTCGGTCAACATCGACCTTATCCGGACCGGACGCATACTCAAAGGCCGTCTGCGTGACCCTCGGTGTTCCTTGTCTCGGATAAACAATCTGTCCTCCGAGCGCCTTTACCGGGAGGTTGTTGAACCCGGAAGCCACCCAGACGGCGTCCGACGGTGCCTTGTTGAGAAAGGTCTGGGAGATCGCCCCTGCCATCAGGTCAGGGTTTCCGATAACTTTTTCCAGCGGCAATCCCAGAGAGTTGAACGTCCAGGCCCCCGCGGAGAAAAGCACCACGGGCACGCGCTCCGTCTTTCGACCTTCCAGCCTGTCGATGAGTATTTGTCTACCGGTCATAGGTTTTTCCTTCGTTGCACACGATAATCAAAGCGTTTCCCATCAGAAGGAATCGTCGTCGTAATCACCTGTGTCACGCCTGCACCTCGACGATCATCTCGACTTCCACGGGCGCGCCGAGCGGGAGCCCACTGCTCCCCACGGCCGATCTGGCGTGCACGCCTGCGTCACCGAAAACCTCCACGAGCAGGTCCGAAGCGCCGTTGAGCACGCGCGGGTGGTCCTTGAAGTCTTCTCCGCTTCTGACATACCCGGTGACCCTCACGATGTGCTTGATTTTGTCGAGACTGCCGACCACATTCCTGACGGCGGCCAGGCCGTTCAAGATCGCAATTCTCGCGCATTCCCGCGCTTCGTCCACGGAGACCTCGCGGCCGACCCTTCCCTCGAATTTCAGTCTCCCCCCGACCAGCGGAAGCTGGCCGGAAACAAAAACATAAGCCCCCGAAAGGACGGCAGGCGTGTATGACGCCACGGGTCTGGCGACTTCCGGCAAGGTAATTCCAAGGTCTTTCAGCCTTTCCTCGATTTTCATTTCTCTCTCTTCCTCCAGGTTTTCCCGGCTAAATCCCGTCACCCGGCGGGCAAACGGTCCGGTCCGACGAAAGCTCGCTCATCACGTCCTCCTGCAAAAGCTCGATCAAATGGTTTCGAAGGAGCTGAAAACGGTCGTTCCGGTATAACTCCCTGCGGACCCTGGGCCTCGGGATGTCTATTGTGCGGACCTCCTTTACCCTTCCCGGATTCATCCCTATGACGACGACTTTGCTTGCAAGGATCATCGCCTCGTCCACGTCGTGGGTCACGAAGACCACGGTCTTTGGTCTCTCCGATCCTTCCCGCTGCCACAGTTGAAGCAGCAGGTCCTGGAGCTTAGCCCTGGTCACGGCATCCACCGCACCGAAGGGCTCGTCCATAAGAAGGATCGGGGGGTTCACGGCGAATGCCCGCGCAATCGCGGCCCTCTGTCGCATGCCCCCGGACATATGGGATGGAAGTTTGTGGAAGGCCTGGTCAAGACCTACCAGGTCCAGGAACTCCTCGGCGACCTCCCTGAGCTGCCACCCCAACTGATGCGGAAACGCCTGTCTCAAGGCGAGAACTATGTTTTCTCCCGCCGACATCCAGGGGAAAAGGGTGTAGTCCTGGAAGACGATGCCGCGGTCGAGGCCCGGACCGGCCACTCTTTCACCGTTGATGGAGACTTCACCGGAAGAAGGAGCCGCGAGACCGGCGAGGAGTCTCATCAGGGAGCTTTTGCCGGCGCCGGAAGGCCCGAGAAGGCATACGAATTCGCCTTCGTCGATACTCAAAACGATATTTTCCAGTATGAGCTGCCGGCCGTAAGACAGGCTGACCCTGTCGAAGATTATGCCTCTGGTGTCCACCCCTCTCTCCTTAAGCCTGAAAAAGCGGCGTGCTCAGATATCGCTCCCCGGTGTCCGGCAGTATCGCGACGATGAGCTTTCCTTTGTTCTCGCTTCGCCGTCCTATCTGCAGGGCGGCAAAGGCCGCCGCGCCGGAGGAGATGCCGACGAGCAGTCCTTCCTCACGGGCGAGCCTGCGCGCCGTTTCGATGGCCTCGTTGTTTCTCACCTTGAAGATCTCATCCACCAGCCTGAGGTTGAGCACGTCCGGCACGAACCCCGCGCCTATGCCCTGAATCTGATGGGGGCCGGCCACGCCTCCCGAGAGGACGGGCGATTCATGGGGCTCCACGGCGACGGCCTGAAATCCGGGCTTTCTGGGTTTGATTACCTCGGCGATTCCCGTTACTGTCCCCCCGGTGCCTACCCCGGAGACGACGATATCGACCAATCCATCCGTATCTTCCCAGATCTCCTCTGCCGTCGTCGCCCGATGAACGGCGGGGTTCGCCGGGTTCTTGAACTGCTGGGGGATGAAGGAATCTGGGATCTGGGCAGCCAATTCTTCCGCCTTCCGTATAGCCCCCGCCATGCGCTCGGCGCCGGGCGTCAAGACCAGCTCGGCGCCATATGCCTTGAGCAGGCTTCTGCGCTCGATGCTCATGGTATCCGGCATGGTGAGGATAAGCCGGTAGCCTTTGGCGGCGGCGACAAAAGCCAGGGCGATGCCCGTATTGCCGCTTGTCGGCTCGATAATGACCGTATCTTTTTTGATGAGGCCTTTCTCTTCCGCGTCCCTTATCATAGCGAACCCGATCCGGTCCTTGACGCTGCCCGCAGGGTTGAAGGACTCTATCTTCACGACTATGTCAGCCGGAAGGCCCTCGGTTATCTTGTGCAATCGGAGAAGGGGAGTCCTTCCGATCAGCTCCGTTAAATTCTCTCTGATTCGTGCCATTTGATGTTCCTCCTTCGTTTATTTGGCTCTATTCGGGCGACGACTACCGGCGCCACCGGAGCAAGTGCTTTTCGGCCTTATCGAAGCCGAACATGATTACGGTGACCACAACGCCCGCATAGAGGATACCGACGATGACCCGGGGGTAGTCAGCGAAGTCGGAAATATACTTTACCCACCAGCCAAGACCGGATGTGGCGCCGATCATCTCGGCCGCCGTGAGCAGGATGAAGGACATGGCGAGCCCGATCGTGGCCCCCGTGATTATCGATGGGAGCGTCCCGGGGAAGATTACTTTCGTGATCATGGTGCGAGACCCGAGCTTCAGCACCCGCGCGGAGTCGATCAACCGGCCCTCGATCGTGTGTACCCCGTTCAAGGTGTTGATGAAGACAGGCCAAAAGGCGCCTATGAAGATGACGAACATAGAGGAAAGCTTGAACGTGGGCAGCATGACGATGGCGTACGGGATATACACCGTCGGAGGGACCGGGCCGAGCACCCTGGTGATGGGCGTGGCCGTCCTCTTCAGCCTGCCGACCCAGCCCGAGACCAATCCCAGGGGTACGGCCGTGAGAAGGGCGGCCCCGTACCCGACGAGGAGGATCTCGAGGGAGCCTGCGGCGCCTTTGAGCGCAGCCGGCGTTTCCTTGATGAAGAGATCGAGCACGAGGGCCGGGGAGGGGAAGAGCATTTTGTCGAGGACGTCCAGCTTCACTGTCAGTAACTGCCACGTCCCCAGCGATACGAACACGAGGGAGAGAAGATCGCCTGCTGTCTGGACCCTCTCATTCCCTCTGCCCAGATGCGCATAAACAAGATAGGACGCCCCCAGGAGCCCTATGAGGAGCTGATAGAGAACCGCGGATTCGTCGGTCCTCCGGTCGGGCAGGAATTGCAGGCAGACGAGGGCCACAAAGAGGATGTTCGGAACCGTCATGAGCTTTTTTAACCACGCCGTCTTCATGAATCCACCCCTTCCTCCGGCCCACGCCGCCACCTTTTGCCGGCAGTTCGATCCCGGCAGTGTCGCTTCGACTGTCATGTCTTTCATCTGCCCACCAATATCAGGCCCTGAATGCGGCCTTCAGCGCTTTATAGTCCTTCTCGTTCGGGTACTCCCTGATCAACCCGTCCAGCGCCTTCCGGAATGTCCCCGTATTTATATAGGCGTCTACCTTTTTTGCCGACGAGATGTATTCCGCATCGTTCATATAGTCCCAGAAATGGATGACCATCTGCTTATCGGGGTCCGGGCTCAGATACAGGTTCCCGTGGTAAAGGTCTTTCTTGAGTATGGCCTTGTCGATCTTCACGTACTTGCTCGTGATATCGACGGTTTCGTCGGGCGTGGTCTTGTAAAAGGCATGGGCCCTTATCAAGGCCCTCATGAATCTTACATAATCGGCTTCATTTGCCTTGAGTTTAGAGGTGAGCGTCACCTGCCTGCAGCACGTGTGGCCGGAAAGGATATCGCCGGAGAGCTTGGCCACTTTCAGACCCTGCTGCTCCGCGAGGGTGAGGAAAGGGGGCCACAGGATGCCGGCGTCCACGCTGCCTTTTTTTACCGCCTCCAGCACCGCGCCCGGGGAATCGAGCTCCTTGATGGTGACATCCTTCTTCCAGTCGATGCCCGTATGGTGCAGGCCGCCCCTGAAAACCACATCACCCGTCTGCAGCCGGACCGTTGCGATTGTCTTGCCCCTGTAATTTTTCAGGTCCTTGAATTGTTCGGCCTTCTCGGGTTTTGCCACGAGCCCGTGACCTTCCGACATCTGTCCCCCGAAGATGGTGATATCCGCTCCTTTTGCGATGAAGAGGAGAGGAGGGGCCGTCCCGAAGCTGCCCGCGTCCAGTTTTCCTGAGGTGATGGCATTCATGCCCTCACCGGAATTGGTGAAAAGAAAAAGCTGCACGTCGAGCCCTTCCTGTTCGAAGTAGCCCTTTTCCTTGGCGATGAAGTACATGGCGTGGCCGGTCGAGGCGAGATAGCCCACGTTGAACCTCTTTAGCTCCCTGTCAGCGGCCCCACCGTATGACGCCGCAAGAAGAGAAATAATCGCTCCAATCGCCAAACCCGCCATAATCTTCCCGTACGGTTTTTTCATGATACTCTGCCTCCTTGATAGTTATTTCGGCTCATCCCTGTTCAACAGCCTCTTGTAATAGAAGCCGCTCGTATAGAGCGCCGCCGCCGGGTTGTGCCCGAGCACGCGGTCTTTCGTAATCAACGTGGTAACCAGGGCCTTTGAATACTTTATGAAAAGCGAGTCGTGGCCCACGCAAAGCCCGATTATCACGTTGAGATCGGTCTTGCGTTTGTTGAGCAGCCGTGCCTGCATAACAGGATTGCACAGGGCTTCGTGAGAACCGGGCTGCACCTTCAGTTCCTCCGGGATGCCGATCTCGCTTTTATCGACCGAGCCCACCTTGCAGATCACGCCGTAGCTCTCAAGCCCTTTTACCTCCAGGATTTTGGCGAATGTCAGCGCCTCGGCCGCCAGTCCCACGCACGCGGCAATGCCTATCTTCCGTGCCCCTAAAGCCTTGGCAAAGGCGACGATCTCTTCGACCCGCGTCAATGTGCCGAAGTACCTGCCCTCGATCTCTGCCGCGGCCCGTGCGACCTTCGATACCTGCGAGCCGTCCCGGTAAAGGTCGAGCACTTCCGCGAGTTCCTCCGGGTCCAGCCGCCCGGTCAGGCAGAACCCTGGAAACTTTCCCTCCTTCCTGTAGCAGTTTTGTGTGCCGCAGCTCATGCAGGTCCTTTCCTGTTTCTTCATTGCTCCCTTCCTAGAATCTGAGGAAATTGACGAATGTCCTGTCAAAATCCTTGTAGTTTGCCAGCTCTATGGTCCGTACTGCTTCGACGACCCCTTTCATCTCCGTCCTGTATCCCTTGTTCACGAGAAAGGCGATCCCTCCCGATTTGGACGTGTTCCCCACGAAGCTGACCTTGCCCCCGAAGCTTTCCGGCAAAAGGCCGAGGGCCAGGAGGTTCTTCTCCCGGAGGTGATAGCCGAAGGCGCCCGCGATCAGGACCTCGTCCACATCACCGGGTCCGACCCCCGCATCGCGGAGGAGATATTCGACCCCGGTCCTTATGGCCCCTTTGGCAAGCTGCACCTGCCTGACGTCGGCTTGGGAAAGATAGACCGAATCGCTCAAGGCAAAGACGGGCTTGCCGTCTTTCAATCCGAGCCTTCCCTTGAACACACCGGGAAGGCGCCCGTTGCCGTTAGTCGCGATCCGGCCGTTCCTGTCGATCGCACCGTGTACGACCAGCTCTCCCACTATGTCGACCAGGCCGCTTCCGCAGATGCCCTTCGGGGCAGTCTGACCGATCGTGCCGACAAGCAGCTCGCCTTCCTTCGTCACCTCGAACGATTCTATGGCCCCGTCGCCGGCCCTCATGCCGAAGGTAATGTTCATGCCCTCGAAAGCAGGCCCCGCCGCCGTCGAAGAGGCAACCAAACGCCCATCGCTCGCGATGACCATCTCCCCGTTGGTGCCGATATCGATAAACAGGGTGATGCCTTTTCTCTCATGGAGTCTCGTGGCGAGTACCCCTGAGGTGATATCGGCACCAACGAAGCCGGAGATGACGGGCGGGAGGTAGAGGCTCGCGAATTCGGCGATCCCAGGACCTCCGCCCCGGGGGAGGGGCAGGTACCCGCCCCGAAGGACCGGGGTGTAGGGATACCTGCCCAGGGAGGACGGGTCCGTGTTGGTGGCGAGGTGCAGCATCGTCGTGTTGCCGCTGTAGACCATCTCGTAGATATGGCGCTTCTCGATGTCTGATTGCTGGGCCAGCTCGCCTATCATGCGATCGGCTTCCGATACGAAAAGCCCGTACAATTGGGCCAGGCCCACCCTGTCCGATGCGAGCTTGATCCGGGAGAGCACGTCCTGGCCATGCAGGCTCTGGGGATTGAGGGCGGAAGTGGAAGCGACCTCCTTTCCCTCTTTCAAATCGACGAGGGTCGCGACCAGCGTCGTTGTCCCTATATCGACGACGACGCCGTACACAAACCCTGTCGTATCGCCGTTTTCGCGGCCGAGCCCCCGGCCACCGCCGAGAATGATTGTCTCCGGCCCGGCCGTCGAGAGCTCTTTCGTGATGAAAGGATCTGTTTCCCCGGCCTCGCTCGTTCCGGCCTCCAGGACCCGTACGGATTCCTTTCCCCATTCGCCCGTCAGCTCGACGGCTCTACCCTCGCCCGCCTTGGTCTGGCATGCGGCTACGGCGATCCCGTCTTTCTCTCCCCCGGTGCCGTTCCGGCCGAGGAGGGTAACCTTGCACTTTCCGCATTTTCCCGTACCGTTGCAGGGCGCCTCCAGACTGATGCCCGCCTTTCGCGCGGCATCGAGGATGGTTTCGTCCGGCCGGACATCAACGCTGACATTCGCGGGGAAAAACGTCACTCTAGCCACGGGGACGGGTCTCCTTTGCCGCATCTGTCATGGCCCTGATCAGCGCGAGCGACGTGGACGTCGAGAGGCCGCAGGCGGGAGCGATAATGTCGATCCCTTCATCGACCAGGCGCGTCGTTGTACGGGCCACCCGGTCCGGGTCGCCGAATTCCAGGAGATAGGTGCTCACGTTCCCCATGGTCACAAGGCCGGGGAACTCCTCCTTCAGGCGCACCAGGCTCACGACGACGTCCGTGCTGATCGCATCGACGCGCAGCTCGGGCAGCAGGTGCTTCACGGAGCCGATGTTCCCGCAGATGTGGAGGATGACCGGGACACCCGCGATGCGCACCCGGTCCGCGATGCGGTTGATATACCTGACCGCGTACTCTTTGAACGCGTGGGGTCCCAGTATCTCGCCGGTCGCGCTCGGGTCCCCGATGGCGATGCACGAGGCTCCATGCTCCACCATCCGTTCCGCGAAGGCAGCCAGAAGGTTGCTCACGTAGTCGAGCACCTCGTGGCTCCGTTCCCGCTTCAAATGGAGTTCCTTGTAAAAGGTGACGGGGTCCACGAGGGAAGCGGCAAGGCTTATGGGGCCGGTGAGGGTCCCGGTAACGGGGACGTGGGGGTGGGACCTGGACAGCTTCTCGATAGCCCCGAGCACCACCGGTATTCTTCCTGAGCGGAGCATATCTTCTACATCACGGAATTCGACGTCGGAGACCGAAGGATAGGCTTCCTTTTCTATCTTTGGCTCGCAAGAAAGGCTGCCCAGACTTATGTCGCTGCCCGCGACTTCCGCTTCAACGGTCATGCAAAAGGGAAGGCCGAAGTTCTCGAAACCTGTCTGTTCGTAGACATCCAGGGCGATTTGCACCATGAGGTCCACATCCCCGTGACCCTCGGGGAGTCTTCGGCCTGTCCGTTCCATGATCTCGACTACGGCCGCGTTCATCATACCGCCCACGCAGATAACGGGCGGGCGGTCGACCAATTCCTGCTCCTTGTTGAGGACGCCGAGCAGGCGCTCTTTGGGCGTCGGTGTTTCCATCAGCTTGCCTCCTGCAGCCTTCCCTCGGGTATGGGAAAGCCACTCTCTCTCACTGCGTCGAGCATCGCGTGAATATTCTCGAAGGGCGTCTCCGTGGGCAAGCTGCAGCCGGATGCGACTATGAAACCTTTCGGCGCCTGCCAGGCCTGCCTCACGCATTGTTGCACAGCTTCCCGGACTTTTCCGGGGGTTCCGAGCAGCATGACATCGGAGGGATCCACGTTTCCCATCAGCCGCACGGAGCTTCCAACTTCCCTGCACGCCTCGACGAGATCGATCTTGTTGTCGACGCTGATGCAATCCGCCCCCGCAACAACCATGTCTTTCCATATTCTGTTCGTCTTCCCGCAGATATGGAGGGTAACCTTCTTTTCCCGCGAATGGAGGTACTCGATGAGCCGGGTAAGGTACGGAAGGGAAAACTCCCTGAACCCGGCCGGGCTCATGACCGTCGAGGAGGACATGGGGTCGGTGAGGCTCGGCGTCGCCCCGGCCTCGATTATCGCATCCGCATAATCGATGCTCGCTTTGAGTGACAGCTCGCACAATTGGTCGATGGCGGAAGGTGCTTTGAGGGCGAGGCGGACGAGGTTCTCGGTGCCGACAAGGAAGGAAGCGTTCGTGAAAGGGCCGGTGAGGGCCGTCGTGACGGGAACAACCGATCCCACTTCCCGGACCGCGATCCGCGTCGCCTCGATGTGCTCGGGAAGGCAGCCGTCGCACGCGGGATCGGCGGGCCTGAGGTGCTTGATTTGGCTGATATCGGCGATTGCCGGAGCGTCGAGGTAGGCCGTTTCGTCGTCCGGGACCGTGACGGAGGCGCCCATGGCCTCCGCCTGGACATAGAGGTCCGTGAAAATGCGGATGTTGTCGTAGCCGAACAGCCGGTATGCGCCTACCTGCGCTTCCGCGAGGAGGTGCCCGTTGTTCCTCAGCTCGGAGACTTTAACGCCTATTACCCTGGCGGCCGTGTTGCCGACGATGGGGACGAAGGGGAGACGATCGATAGCGCCGCCCCGCGCATATGCATCAAGACGTTCGACGGGTGTCATCTTATCTCGCATGCGCCCTGTCTCCATTCATCAAACCCCTTGCAACATTCACGGCTGCTCCGGCATGTGCGGCATAACCGTCGGCGCCGATCCTTGCCGCGAACCCCTGAGAAATCGGACCGCCTCCCACGATTACCTTCACGCGGTCTCTCAGGTTCTCTTTTTCGAGAAGCTTGACGACCTCCGCCATTCCATCCATCGTCGTCGTCATAAGGGTGGAAATGGCGATAATGTCGGCATCGATTTCCCCTGCCTTTTGGACAAAGCGCGCTGCGGGCACGTCGCGGCCGAGGTCGTGCAGCTCGAACCCGCCCGTCTCCAGCATGATCTTCACGAGGTTCTTCCCTATGTCGTGCGTGTCACCTTCGATCACCCCTATCACCACCTTGTGCTTCGAGCCTCCTTCGCATTGCGTTAAATGGGGCCTCAAAAGGTCGAGCCCGGCGTACATGGCGTCGGAGCAGACAAGGAGCTCCGGGACGAAATACTCTTCTTCCTCGAACAATTGCCCGGCCCTTTCCATGCCGTGGGACAAGCCGTTTTCGATGGCTTCGTAAACGTCGACCTTGCTTTCGATGACCGTCCTGGCCAGCGCTACCACCCGTTCCTCGTCCATTGCAACAACTGCGTCAGACATATCCTGGAAAAGCTGTTTCTTGTCACCCATTTTGCATCCTCCTGTTTCTCAATCGGCTTTGTTCCTTCACGTTTGTCCGGTATTGGCATGGGTTGCTCTTTATCGATTTGACGCAAGCGGCCCCTTTCGCCTGTCCTTGTTCGGTGATTACGGGCAGGGAGGAGATCGACTTCTTCAAGGCAGAGATGCTGCTGCGCGTCACCGTTACCAGGGGGATACCGAAGCTGTTCGCGGTTTTTCGTGCCTTTATCGCCATTCTGTGAGAAACGGTACCGGCAAAAAGAATGATAACGTCCGCCCCTTCGACCTTCCTGCGGATTCCGGTGGAGTCCTGATTATAGATTTTCGGGCAAAGGTTATTCTCTTCAAGCACCCGCCGGTATTGCGGTTGGAGCGCCATGATGCCTCCCACCACGGCCACACTTTTCTGCGAGGGGTATCGGTCTTCAGTAGGTCTCATTCTCGGTTTCTCCGCAAGGTAACAGGAGCGACTCCTTAAAGACTACAATAATGATAGAGTAACTATACTTTATATTATGTCAATCCGAGGATCGCTTGTCAAGAAAAAAATAATATAGTCTATAGACATAGTAGTGTATATGGAAAACAGCCCAGCAATGCCGAATTACTCCGTTGACGAGGGGAATCGCAAAGGCATTATGGAACAAGTACGCGGGCATTCCGGTGAAGCGTTACGAGGCGTGCCGCCATTCGTTCCGTACTCAGATAGTGGAGTCGGGGCGCCTCTACGAATAAAGCAAAACTCCCCATGCGCCACAAGGACCCGAGAACCACGGAAAAGTACTTTCACGGCGGGAGTAGGATTCGAACCCACGGGAGGCGTAAACCCCCAACGGTTTTCAAGTTATCTTCGGGGGCGGTCCTACTCCTTCCCGATTTCATCCTTTTCAAGTCCTCACGGCACTGAAAGCTTGTTTCCGGCCGGCAGCTTTTCCCGGTTTTGAGGGACAGAAAACCCATGGGTACTAGACAGGAAGTGTACATAAGCAGGGGAAGGGTAGCAAGGGCCGGTTAGCCGCAAACTCCCCGGCGCAGGGGCAAGCCTTATGCTCACAACCATCCTTGCGGTGCCTGAAAACGGAGGTTATAATATGCGCATCTACTACGAAGAACGGAGAAAAGGGATGGAACAGAATCTGATAGTCTCGGACCCCGCCGTCATGATGGGCAAAGCGGTCGTCAAGGGAACCAGGATAACCGTGGAGCTGATTCTGGAGAAATTGGCAGCCGGCGAAACAATGGATGATCTCATCGAGGCACACCCTCGCCTGAGCCCTGACGCGATCCGCGCCGCCCTTGCGTTTGCCGCGGACGTTTTGAAATCCGACGTGGTATATCCCGCCGGGGTAGCGGCTTGATCTTCCTTGCCGATGAGGGCGTCGACAGGCAGATCGTCGATAGACTCCGCGACGAGGGTCATTTCGTTTACTATATAGCCGAGATGGACCCCGGCATATCTGACGACAGCGTGCTCGAATTGGCGAATATCCAGAATGCATTGCTCCTCACGGCAGACAAGGACTTCGGCGAATTGGTGTTCCGGCAGAGACGCGCCTCTGCCGGCGTGATTCTGATCAGGCTGTCGGGTCTGTCTGCGGCGCATAAGGCAGAATCTGTTGCAAAACTGGTTCATGAGCACGGAGAGGAGATGGCAGGGTCCTTCTCCGTCATCGCCCGCTCCGGCACTCGCATACGCCGCAAAATGTAGAAGAAGGGCTGCTCGACACGAATCGGCCGCCCACAAATCCCTCCACGATTTCCCCGGCAAAGAGACCATCATTCGCAAGCTCGTCATACCCATGTTCCGATACGACAACCTCTCCGCGCCCTATCAGGTCTCGGAGAGCAGCAAATGTGTCATTAGTAATCATCCCTTAAGGGTTGCCTCTATCAAGTATCAGCAGGGCAGCCCTGGGACGTCAATCTCGCCGACACATCCCCCGAATGGCGAGTACGATTATCCAGAAGGAACGCTAAACAATAGAGGTAGGTGTTAGGAGCCACCAGAATACCGTCATAACTGGCCCGCCCTCACCCTCGCGTAGACGAGAGGGGATCTCTCTGCCCGTAGCGGGCGTTTGCCCATCGTGGCTTTGGCGGTGAAAGCATCAAATAGTTGTAATGATTGCTGATACATGCTAGCACAAAGCGGGCGTAAAGCTATTCACTGGACTTTATCCATTGCCAATTGAAAGTCGCACAGGGAGCTATGCTCATAAGCGTTTTGAGCGTACCGTCATTTTTACATGGTCTGGAAATAGATGTACTGCATACGATACAATGAGGGCAATGGCGAAAAAAAGAGAATGGCTCATTTTAGCAGGGAGCTTAAGAAAAATCCCGTCTAATACTTACGTGACGCAGGAAACTAAAAACGAAAAGGGGGTATCTACCATGGATGAAGCGATTGTTACAAGAATGGTTGCGTTGTTCGAGGACATCGAGAAGTGTTTTGGCAAGCTGTACGAGGAGGACGACCCCGAGTGCGCCAAGTGCATCCACATTGAGCACTGCAAACTCTTTACGGAGGCAGGCGGCATTCCTGATGCCTACAAATTCACCAAGGAGAACGTGCTACCGGCGTCAAACGGAACGACCATTAAAAGTGCCGTGTTTTCTGGTGATCGCCTTTATCGCTATTCTCTCGAACGCATTTGGCTGGAAGAGCTACCACTCATAATGTTCATCGGTCTCAATCCGAGCACGGCGGATGAAACCGACGACGATCCAACGATAAGGCGCTGCGTGGGGTATGCTGACTCCTGGGGTTATGGTGGCCTTATCATGGCGAACCTTTTTGCGTACCGGACCCCCTACCCGCGAGTGCTTCTTGAGGCCCGTGATCCGGTTGGCCCGGAAAATAACGAATGGTTGAAAAAGTCGGCAGACCGGGCAATGATGAGAATAGCGGCCTGGGGGAATAGAGGAACATACATGGGCCGGGGAGATCGGGTAAGAACTCTCCTCGAAAAGCCGGAAAAGCCCCTGCATCACCTCGGCCTTACTATGCACAAGAAGCAGCCACGCCATCCGCTCTTTTCGAGGAAGAACGCGGAGCGTATCTTATGGCAGCCCAATGTTCTTGCTTAGGAAGTTTTGCGGGATATTTCCCTGCACCAGGGCTTGACACAAGCCCAAACTGGGACACTTTGTCATTTCGTCCAGTGTTGTTTCCAAGTGGGTTTTACTGGATTTTGCCAGATATGATGATATAATCAAGCGATAGAGGCGTTCTTGTACGTGCCATAAAATCAAGTCATGCGAATCCTGTGGAGTAGGAGGCCAAGATGCGTATCAACATAGACGAGGACTTGATTAACGCAGATTGGGTGAAGCAGTCTTGGGATGTGGACCTTCCCAAGATGGGAACGCCGGAATTTGAAAGTTGGCTGAAGAGTGCAGGTATGACGGAAGAGGACTTCAAGAAACTGCCCGTATACCAACACAAATTGGCTCGGGAAAAGAAACCGTACAAGCTCCCAACTTCGGTTCGCTATGTGAAAAACGGCGAGGGCGGTTGTTGGTGGCAAGCGGCTAAGGCGAACAATCAGGTCCACGCCGGATGGAGAAGTATTCCCCACGAGCTTCTACTCAAGCCCGATTTTACTGAGATCGAACGACACGTGAAGGCGGATTTCGGAGCCCGCAAAGGCGCCATCAAGGATTTGAATCAACTACGCGACCTCCTTGAATCTCCGAGCAAGCACGTGTGGATCACATTCGAAGATGGCTTCATGTGGTGGTGCACTGTACGTGACGGAGCGAGTGTTAACCCCAACGGAAAAAGCCCCCAGCGGGGCAATTTTTGGCTGACATGCGAGCGGAATTGGTCGAATCAATCGCTTGATGGAAAAAAACTGCTCGCCATTTTGGATCTGCCTGGCACAGTGACCAAAGTCAAAGGATTCAAGGGGACAGTCTGCACGCCAAAGGATTGGCGGGCGATACTGCGGATTATTCAAAATCAGTGCGTATTCCGACGCAAAGCGGC
>PLSJ01000440.1 GCA_003165115.1 Syntrophaceae bacterium
GCCGGTGGAGGGGGCGACGCGAGCCCCAACGGTTGCTCAAAGACAAAGAGCTTTATCATGGATGAATGCCTTTTTCGGATAAAGTGCGGCGTAAAGACCCAGGGGATCGCAGAGGTGCTGCCAGCCGCAGATGTGAGCCGGCCGAGATGGGGCGTGACGCTTCACCAGATGCGCGATCCTCTCGCTCATATGCCGGTCCCGCAGACGCATTTCTTCGGTATAGCGAAACGTCTTTATGCCCTTCTCCAAGAAGAGTCGCGCCATCGCCTTTTCGCGGCCCATCGTGCCCTGATCGGACCCCAGGAGCATCCGCAGGTTTTCCTTTTCGATCAACTAACCCATATGGCTCAGATTTGCCTCGGAGAACCGGTCCATATCGACGAGAAAAAGACGCGCCCCACTCCTGTCACAGTATTCGGATGCGGCCACGAATTCCAGCGGGAGGTCGATGGTGGAAAAGAGGGCGTCGAGGCCCGCCTCGTCGATGCGGCAGCCTTCCGCCCGCAATTCATTTATGGTCTCGGCCGCTTTTTGTCTGAGCTGCCCGCCCAACGCCTGTCTGAAGGTGAGTCCGTAATGCGAGAATTCGAGGCTAACCATATCGGGTCCGGCGGATTCCAGCCACTTGTCCAGGAGGGCCTTGCCGCCCCTGTCCCCGTGGATCACGCCGAGCATGAAAACGTTCTCCCGCCTGTCGCGTGGCTCTTCCATCGCGCTAGAGTACCATGCGAGGGGGAACGTGTCAAACGCGCGGAAAGAGGCCGGAAACGAGGGCATGCGGAATTGTTGACCCTACAATCGGAAACTTCTGTAAAAATATATACTGTAAAAATATATCCTTTACTTTTCATGCCCGCCTGTTGTTAAAATGAAAAAGGGCCTGTGCCGGTGCACCGGCGTTTTCTCACGGGTGTGGAGATGCAGACCTTAAGGTCTGCCGTTCTGTCGCTTTACGGACATGCGCCAACACGGGCGTAAAATCAAGGCGGGAAGAGATGAGCATGCAAGAGAAGGATAGAGGACCGGCCCCGATGCCGGGTCCGGATAAAGAGCCATCCCCCTTTAACAATCTCCCCGTTGAGGGCTGGTTTTGGGAACTGATCAGGAGAGACGGGCGCTTTAAGAAGCGGTTCGGCCAGATCGACGAGGCCGCACGAGAATACGCCGCAACACGACTCAGCCCCGATGAGTATGCCCGCAGCCTCAAGAGCTACCTTGCCCATCTCCGCCGCTATGGACTGCACACGTCCGGCCCCGCCACCATTGAAGACCTGAATCGCCATCTGAAGACAGAGTGCTATCTTTTGCTGCCCGTGCCCGGGAAGGACAAATTGATCGCAGTGCCAAGGCCGCAGATGTCGTATCTCGATTTCGGAGAGGGGTTGAAGCCGGGCCCAAGGAGGATGGAGCTGACAAAAACAGGCTTCAATCGCTTACAGATCAGAAAACTGCTCACCAAGTACAACCTGCTCGAGAAGAAAGGAACGCCGGAAAGCCCCACGTAGCCAAAAGGGCGGCCCAAAACACATAGGTTGCCGTGGCCGTCCATGTAACGGCCGGCAAATCTCCGTAAGATACCCCAGTTATTCTTCCTCCCCGTCTTGCCCGAGGAATATGACCCGGTTTGTAGTACCGCCGCGACCCCTATACCCCTCATCCGCCAATAAGGAAACCACACAGCAAGGTACGAAACCTGCAATGAACCAGTTGAGGCTGTTGCGGGACGGTTCGACGGCCATCGACAATGGCCTCAAGTCGCGGAAGATACGGGAAAAAGGCAGGCGGTTGCAGCCGTGGACTGACGCGTAAGCGTCCGAAAATCTTACGTCGGTGGAAAGGTTTTCATACGCTTTGCGGGTTACGGCAGGTGAAGAAGGGCAGCGGGAACGGCGAGGCGTCCATCCTATTGAATAACTATTTGACGGGGAGAGAAATGGAGATTACCGAAGTCCGCATTTACTTAACCGAAGAAGAGCATGTCATGTCCTATGCGTCCATCGTGCTTGACGGAGCCTTTATCATCAGAGATCTCAAAGTGATCGAGATGGGCGGGAAGATTATTGTCGCAATGCCGAGCAAGAAGATGAAGAACGGCACCTACAGGGACACGGCCCATCCCTTGAACTACGAGACAAGGCGGAAGATAGAGGCAAAAGTGCTTGAAGCCTACGAAGAAGCACGCAAAATCCAGGAAGCCGGACTGCCGGTAAGAGGGGCGGCCACCGGGTAAGGCCATCGCCGGTCACGGGCCGCGTTCTTGTCCCTCGCGCTTTTTGTCCGGCTCCTGCGTATCTTTCCCGGCACACCGGCCTAACGGGGACGACCGGGAACCGGCCTTTCGGGGTGGGCACGGGGAGAGACGGTGAGCGTACGCGTGAAAGCGCCTCGCGGCCGCCGTGAGCCATTTCCGTCCAGGAGAAAAGAGGGGGTTGCAATGAAGAACGAGATAGTGCATTTGTGTGCCCTTTCGTGCGCTTTTATCGTCGCGTTCCTTCTCCTCTGCGGAGACGTGGGAGCCGCGGACAACGCCCGGGACCGGGGCCGCCCGGTGCAGCTCGTCGTGCGAAACATAAGCCCCGGCCAGGACATCACCGATCACGAATGGGGCGTCGTAAGGATGGAAGTGGGCGTCGAAAAAAGACGGGCGCCGGACGTCGGCAAGAAGCTCAAGTCCAAGAGAAGCCCCTTGAGGGTCAAGGTGGACGGAAGGGAAGTGAGCTGCTACGTCATGGGCTCCGACACCGGCTACGAGGGCAAGAACGCCTATGCATACAGGACCCTGGGCGTCAGGTTGGGCACTCAGCCCGGCCCGAGGACCATCACCATCCTCTATGACAATCTTGTCAGGACCATCCCCGTCAACTACAGGCCGTCGGGGCAGATAGAATTTACCGAGTTCTACGACCATCAGGCAATTTTCGGCAAAAAGCCCGTCAGCATACGTTGGCTTGGCTGTTACCTTCTCAGGGAGAGCGTCAAGGCGAGCGTCAACGGCGAGCCGGTGTCGCCGGACATGGCAGCCTCCGTCGATATGCAGGAGATCCTGGATGGAAGCATATCGCCCGGAGAGAGATTGAGGATCGGAGCAAATAGCGTCAAGATAGAAGCCGTCGACATAATGGGCACGAAAAGGGAAAAAGAGCTGGTCCTCCATTATTACCCCGATAACAGGGTGCCCCTGGGAGATGCCTTTGCGCTCAATCTTGGCGTGGAAGAGTCGAAAAGCGGCCCTTTCTACGATGCGGTCGTGGAAGGGGGCAGCCTTGTCAAGAAACGCGAATTCAACATGCCGCCGAAGCCCGAGCGGATAGGAAGCGAAACGGTTATGCCTCAGGGGAAGGCCGTCCTTGGATGGTTCGAGGCGGTGGACCGGGGAGAGAGCGTCATCACGACGAGGCAAAAACAATACTCCACAGACGTTCCCCGGGAAGTCGGGAAGGCCCGCCTGATTGTCTATGCCGGGCCCCCGCGCCTGAAGACGGGCCAACACCTGGAAGCCTACACGGCCGAAACGCTCTTCAGGTGCGCACTCCCCGAGGCGTGGCAGAAAGTGCGTGATCCGGACAGGGACCGGAAGGTTTACGGCGTTGCCGCATACCAGACTTCGCGGGAAGATAAATCCGCCATGAGGGCTTTCGTAGAGTTCTACGCATCCGACAGCCAGGCCGGTTCCCTGACGGCCGACGACTATGTCGAGAGGCTGCTGCAAGCGGAGCGGCCGAAGGAACAGCCCGCGGCGGTGGCATGGGCGGTGAAGGCGTTCCGTGGCGTTCTTGAAAGAGTACAGCCCGGGCGGGCGCCCGCGGCCCCGCGGGTCGTTGCGACGACGGTGGCCGGGAGACAGGGAAAAACAGTGGAGCGGGAGACCTCCGTGTTGACCAGGCAAAAACTGGTGCTATTCAAAAGACTTTCCCTGGCCGAGAAGTTTGTCGTCGTCCCGGCCGACGCCGGCTTCTATGTCATCGGCTTCAGTGGGCCCGTCACGGACGCGGAAGAAAACAAGGACCTCTTCGAGGCCATAATCGACTCCTTTCAGCCGCTCCGGTGAGAGGGGGCGGTAATCGCCGTCGACTGCTTGACAGGAAATGGCCGTCAATATACCTTATATAAACAGACTCGGAAGGAATACCGGAGGGACAGGTGGCAGGAATTCGGAAAGTGGGCATACTGACCGGCGGCGGCGACGTCCCCGGCCTCAACGTCGCCATCAAAGCGGTGGTCTCACAGGCCGACAGCCATGATATCCACATACTCGGGATATTGAGGGGGTGGCTGGGCCTTTTGTGCGTCAATCCCGACGACCCCGCGACGATCCCCCGGTATACGACGGACCTGACCGTGGAGAACGTGCGCACCATAGACCGGACAGGGGGCACCATCCTCCATACGTCGAGAACGAACCCGAGCAACATGTCCGCCGACCAGGTGCCCGATTTTATCAGGCAGGAAGACAGGGAGCAGACGAGCAAGGGGACGATCGATTGCACACGCCACATCCTGAGGGTGCTCGACGCACTCGAAATGGAGGCGATCATACCCATCGGGGGCGACGACACGCTCAGTTTCGCCTGCCGCCTGCATCAGGAGGGGTTCCAGGTGGTGGCAATCCCCAAGACCATGGACAACGATGTTTTCGGGACGGATTTCTGCATCGGGTTTTCCACCGCGGTGACGCGCTCGGTGGATGCCATAAACGCCCTCCGCACGACGGCCGGCTCCCACGAGCGCATAGGGGTCGTGGAACTTTTCGGGAGGAATTCGGGAGAGACGTCGCTCTTTGCCGCATACCTTGCCGACGTGGACCGGGCGGTCATATCGGAAGTCCCTTTCGATATCGACCGGCTTTCGCGATTCCTCTCGGAAGACCGCAGGCACAACCCCTCCAATTATGCGATCCTCACCATCTCGGAAGGCGCCTACTTTAAGGGGGGCACCATCCTGGAAAGCGGAGAAGCTGATGCGTACGGCCACAAGAAGCTGGGAGGGATAGGCTCGGTGGTCGCGGATGAGATCAAGAAGAGGACCGGCATCAATGTGATCTATCAACAGCTCGCGTACATCATGCGGTCAGGCACCCCCGATTCTCTCGACCGCATGG
>PLSJ01000186.1 GCA_003165115.1 Syntrophaceae bacterium
CGCGTGGTCTTTTTAATCGCTTCGTTGGCCAGCAATGGCAGCACGGCCCCACCCGCAGCCACGAGCCCATCGAGTGCGCCGAGAGGAGAGATGGAGAGCAGACGCCGCATGCCTGGTGTCACCATGACCACCCCCTGGAGGGCGAACGAGCCGACCAGGGCGCCGGTCAGATATCGATTCGGAGGCAGTGCGCCGCGATCGAAAATGGTTTTTGTCCCGGAGCGGCAGCTGAGCGCATGAAGGAGCTGCCCCACGGTAAGGGTGAGAAAAGCCAGGGTGTTGGCCTGCGGCCCGCGGCCATACCTGAGCACCCCGTAACCGAAGGCGCCGAGAGAACCTGCCGAAATAACGGCCGACTCCCTCAGCATCTTCCCGAGCGCGGCGGGCTGCAGGATCTGCTCTTTCGCGTCCCTCGGCGGCCGGCTCAGGATATCGGGTTCCGGCGGCTCCAGTGCCAGGGCGAGGCCGGGGAATATATCGGACATGAGGTTGATCCAGAGAAGCTGCATGGCCGTTAAAGGCTCGCCCAGGCCGGCGGAGATACAGGCGAACATGACCATGATCTCGCTCATGTTGGTGGACAGGAGAAAATGGACCGATTTCCTGATGTTGTTATAAATTGTGCGCCCCTGGCTGATCGCAACGATCATGGTTTCCAGGTTGTCGTCTTCGAGCACGACGTCGGCGACCTCGCGCGCGACGTCCGTCCCCGTATGCCCCATCGCGATGCCGATCCCTGCCGCCTTAAGCGCGGGCCCGTCGTTTATCCCGTCCCCCGTCATCGCCACTACCCTGCCCGTTTCCTGCAGGGCCTGGACGATTTGCAGCTTGTGGGCAGGGCTTACGCGGGCAAAGACGTGCAGGCTCTTGGACAATGCCTTGAAGACTTCGGGAGGCATATCGGACAGGTGCCTCGAATCGAGGATCTCCAGGTCTTTCTCCCCCGACAGCTTCAGCTCCTTGCCGATGGCGTAGGCGGTGGCGCTTTGGTCGCCCGTGATCATGATCGTGTCTATACCGGCCCTGTGGAACTGCCCGATGAGCTGCTTCACCCCCGGTCGCACGGGGTCCTTCATACCGACGATGCCGAGCCACATGAGATCGCCGATCTCCATATCCCCGTTCTCACCGAGCGAAACGCCGTTCTCGGCCAGGGCGTACGCGCAGCCGAGGACGCGCAGCGCCCGCCCCGCCATCTCCTCGTTGGCCGCCAGTATGGCCTCTTCGTCTTCTTCCGAAAGAGGCAGTTTCACGCCGTCTTTGATATGCCAGCTGCACAGCGCGAGCACCTCGGGAGGGCTGCCCTTGACCCCGATGATCTTCGCGGGCCCCTCCTGCATCGCGTGAATGGTCACCATCATGTTCCTTGTCTCGGACCGGCGCACCATCTTGAGCAGAGGGAAGGATTGCCTGAGCTGGACGATGCTCACCCCTGCCGCCAGCGCCATATTGAGAAGCGCGTTCTCGGTGGATGAGCCGGAAAAGCTCACCTGCCCCTCACCCGCGAATATCTCGCTCTCATTGCAGAGAACCGACACGTGGAGGAGCTTCAGCAGCTCCTCACAGAGATAAGGGTTTCGGTAACCGGCCTCACAGGAGAATTTGCCGTCCCGAACCCGCATCGCTTCCATGCCGACGAAAACCTCGGTGACCGACATCTGGTTGAGCGTGAGGGTCCCTGTTTTGTCCAGGCAAATAGTCTGGACGGAACCGAGGGCCTCTATCGCCTCCAATCGCCTCACGAGAACATTCTGCCGCCGCATGTTGCGCATGCCGAGGGCCAGCGTGGTGGTCGCCACCGCCGGCAATCCTTCCGGGACCGCTGCAACGGCAAGGGAAATGGATGATTTAAGCATCTGCAGGAAGCCGTATCCGCGCATAAGGCCGATCAGGAAGACGCCGCCGCAGACGGCGCCGCTTATCAGGGCGAGCTGGGTGCCCATGTGGTCGAGCTGCTGCTCCATCGGCGTCGAAGGCGCCCTCGCCTCTCCGACCATCGTCTGGATCTGCCCCATCTGGGTGAAACCGCCCGTCGCCGTGACAACGGCCAAGCCTTGACCGCCCGTCACCAGGGTCCCCATGAAGACCATATTGACCCGGTCCGCCAGCGGCAGGTCAGGGTCGTCGAGGGTATCGGCGGTTTTGCCGGCAGGCATGCTCTCGCCGGTCAACGCAGACTCGTCGACGCTCAGGTACTGGGCCTCGACGAGCCGGGCATCGGCGGCAATGTAACTGCCGGGCCTGAGCACCAGAAGATCGCCGGGAACCACGGTGTCGACACCGGCCGAACAAACCTGGCCGTCCCTCAACACCAGAGCGCTCGGCCTCACGAGGTTCTTCAATGAATGGATGATCCGCTCGGACCCGCTCTCCGTCACGTAGCCTATCACGGCGTTGATGCCGACAACGCTCATGATGACCAGGGCATCGGCCAGGCCGCCCGTAGCCACGGAAATGACCGCGGCCGCACCGAGGAGCGCCACGGGGAACGATTTGAACTGCTCGACAAAGATCGACCAGCCAGAGCGCGGGACGGATTCGGGTAGGATATTGGGACCGAATCGCGCAAATTTTTCCCGCTGCCCGCCGATGGAAAGGCCCCTTTCGCGGTCGCAGCCGAAAAACTCGAGGACCTCCCGGCCATGGCGCATATGCCATGGCTCGACGACTTGCCTCTCTCCACGGACGACCTGTTTTCTTACGCTCCGCCGCGATGGACCCCGCGTGCCGGGGCGTGGCGTCGCATCCCCTCGCCGGTGTTTTCCGATGGGGACCGGGCACCGCGGCACCACACCTGCGCCGTGGGCTTGCCGGCCGTTCCCGTTGTGCTTCCGTTCGGCCAGCAGCTCCGAGAGATGAGCGGCCACCTGCGTTGGATTGAACCCGGACGCATAGAGTACCAGGACGTTTCCTGTGAGGGTGCTGGCAGAGACGAATTCAATCCCGGCCTTCTTCGGCAAGCCTTCTTCGAGGTACCGTTTCAGTCCGTCACTGCGGTAAAGCCCCTCGACCCGGTAGCGGGCCCTTCCTTTAACGCTATCGTGGACCGCCTCGATCAACGGAGCCTATTCTTTGTCTTTGGCTTTGGCCCGTGACGAAACGGGTTTCCCCACATCGTCGAGCAGCACCGGTTCCGGTTACGAGGGGGGCTCGGATGCTGCCGCACGCGGACGGGGGCTGGGCAGGGCCGCACCGGCCACGTCCTTGACCCCTTCCACCACACCGATCAATATCTCCCTCACCGCCTTCAGGGCGGTCGTGCCGATAGCTCCCGCGGCCTCGACCGCTCCGCCGACCGCGCCTCTCGCTATCTCTTCGACGTTTCCACCGACCTCTCTGCCCGCCTCTATGACGCCGTCCACCGCACGCCTTGCGACGAGGGAAACATCGGCCCCTATCTCGGAAGCGCCCTTAACCGCGCCCTTCACGGTCTGGCTCGCGACGGCCACGACATCACCGCCGACGTCGCCGACGCCCATGATCATGCCCTTGGCAACGCTCTTGGTGCTGAGAATCAGACCGGTCCCTACCTCCTCGGTGGCTGAAATGGCGCCTTTGACCACGTCCTTGCTGACATTGAGGCTAACCCCCGCAACGTCCGCGCTCGCCCTTAACGAGTCCGCGACGGTATTCCGGACGAGGGTCACGATCTCGGCCTCGATCTCGTTAAACCCTTTCAGACTGCTCACGATACCTTCTTTTACCGTCGTTCCCACCCTTCCCAGGTCCTCGCCAACACGCCCGGCCGCGTCCCGTGCATCCTTCCCGACATCTGTCGCATCACTCTTTTCGTCAGCCATTTGTCCTTCCTCCTTCCGGCTCTCGGTCGTTGCAAACCCGCATAAGCGCGGCCTTGTTTTCAGAAAAACGCCAATAATATGCGCGCGACGCGGTTATTCTCCCCAAAGCGGCCCGTCGTTTCAACCGGACCCGACAGCGTGCGCCGTCTCGTTCCCCGCCCGTTCGGCAGAATTCCCGTCCTTGCCGCCATCCGATTTGTTGAATATGCCGAGGGCNNACCTGTGAATGCCCTGATCCGGCGGCTCAGCGAGCCGAACGGGGCACCCAGCACGTCATGCAGCACCGTGCCTCCCGTCTTTTTGCCTTCCCCTTCTCTCGCCAGGAACAGTCCCTTCCGGGCTGCATAATCGACGATTACGCCGGGATCGATGCCGTGCCTGATAAGGACACCGGCCGTCAACGGATCCGCCTCGACACTTTCGACGCCCTGTAGGCCGCGCAGGGTCTCCTCGACCATTGCAAAATATGCCGGATCTCCCCTACGCGAAGGCACCCTGACACGCATCCTGCCGGCAATGCGGTGAACTATGCTGGCCTCGGGAGCCATCATCACCCCTCCTGTTCCGGTCCCGTCCCGGGAGGCTCGATGCGTGCCGCCGCCTCCTCGTCCAGTTCGGAGCGGGCCTCCGCCATGAGATCCTCGACGACTTCCTGTGCTTCCGCGACCTTCTCCTTGCCCTTCTCGTACATGAGAAGCCCGCCCTTTATCGCCGCTTTCGCGAGAGGCTTCGCCGTACGGGAAAGTATCGGTATCACGATTGGCCCCAGAACGGCACTCCCGATGCCTATAGCCAGACCGCCGAGGATGTTCCCCTTCCATCCGTTGTCAAACAAGCCCATATGATGCCTCCTTCGCGGGCGACATGCGCCGACTATTAATTATAATACCGGAACCCCCGGTAATCCCGCACGACGCGTCACGTTTTTCATCACCCGCCTCTCTTTTTTCATCACCGGCCTCTGAAAAAAAGGGGACCAGGCATTATCGTTCCGCTGCTCCTTCACCGTCTCTTCCGGGTGTCCGCCAACCCGGCACAATTAACCGATAATTAATAATTTCCTAAATCTTCCTTAATAACAGCCTGCTACACTGTGTACCATGAAGTACTGCACACGTCACCCAAACCATAAGGAGCTATCCTAATGAGTTATTACGTCCACCACGTCCCCGGCAGACTGCGGGTCAAGAGCCCTCTCATCAAGAACAACGAGACCGTGGCGGCAGCCGTGAAGCAACTGCTGAGGGGTGTCAATGGCGTTGATTCCGTCGACGTCAATCTCACCACGGGGAGCTGCCTCGTAAATTATTGCACCAAAACAACCAACAACGGCACGATCATCAACGCCCTTCAGGATGAGGGTTATTTCGACCTGTCCAGGGCGATGACGAACGATCAATACTTTGAATATATGACATCGAAGGCACTGACGCTCGTCAGCGCCTTCATCTGATCGCGAGGGGGCTCCCCGCCCCCGGCCAATGATTCTTACCGAACCGAAAGATCGATAGCCGTCCCCTCATTATTCTTATTGTCCCTTTTCTTCTTTCCACCCTTGCCTGTACCCTCTCATCAACTTCCCTTCACGTCTTCAAGGACCTCTACCATGGGAATCGCCGTCTCCCAGGTCGGGAATAAGAAGCAAAAGCGAAAGAGGGAACAAAGAAGGCTGGCGGGGTTGACAACCCGAACG
>PLSJ01000095.1 GCA_003165115.1 Syntrophaceae bacterium
GAGAGGCCATGCGCGATACGGTGATATGCTTCCGCACGAGTGACGATTTACGCAAAGCACTGGAAAAAGTGTCGGAGACGGACAGGAGATCGCTCTCTTCCGTGATAGAGAATATCCTCTACGATTACGTGGAGCGCAAGGAGCCGAAAGGGGTGACCGAAGAGAAGCGGCGCTACCCGCGAAAAAAACTCTCCGCCCCTGCGCTGGTGACCGACGTTGACGGAGTCGTGCATGCGGGGATGGTAAACGACATTTCGCTCGGAGGTCTCCACATTTCGGTCCCCCACAGCTTTCAACAGGAAATGCGCGAGGACTCCAGGATATCCGTCGTATTCACCATTCCCATGAGCGAAAAGCCTCTCACCATGCAGTGCATGCCACGGCATATCAGGGCCAACGGCCAGATAAACATCGGAGGATCATTGGTCGATACGGATTTCCACAGCTATCGCACCCTTCAGAACTACCTTACGGAAGCGACGGGACAGAGGTAAGCGCGAGTCTCTTCGGCAACGATTACCGTTTATGATCGCTCTTACGGGCCGATAAGTTTTCCGCCACGACTACGTATGGCGCCTGCTATTCATCGCACGTGGGCTTCTCAAGATGAGTGAAGAGTGCGGATGACAGCGAGAGGAATTTATTTTTTTCAGACCCTCTGCTTTATTCTTGACATATTGTAATATGCGGTATAACATAATAACACTATATGACAAAGCCAAACCATCCGCGAGGGTGGGACGGAAAGCCAACGGGGCTCTGATGTACTCCTTGTAAAGTCTTCAGTCAGACGGCCGGGCTGCCACACATGCTTTCTTAAGAGGAGGTGAAAAGACCAAGGTGTTTTGTCTGCTTGATTTTACTGTTTGGCTTTGAGGACTAAAAAGGAGGACTTAAATGAAGAGATTGATTGTTTTGAGTTTTTTGATATGTCTCGCAATTGCTTCCTATGCCAGCGCCGATGTCATCACCTTCGACGATACGTATGCTAATAGCATCCTTAGCTCTTACCCGTCTTCATTTTCTGACGGGGGGTTGACGTTCACGTCTAACGGCACCTACATGGCTGTTTGGAGTGCTTCAAGCCCAAACAGCAATGGAACCAATAACTTGATTTTCGCAGGATACGCCAGCGGTGATTATCTTTCCATTACCAAAACCGGTGGCGGTGCGTTCACTCTGAATAGCATCGATATGAGCATTTCCTGGTATGATACAAATACAAGCGAGACCATTCTCGTAAATGGGTCTCCGATCACCCTCTACCAGGGAATTCAGACCTATGCGCTCAACCTCTCCGGCGTCACACAAGTGAACATCACGGGCCTTCCCAGCAATTCAGGCTACTGGCTGGCCGACAACGTGACCTACAACGCCAGCGCGGTCCCCATTCCCGGCGCCCTTCTGCTCTTCGGCCCCGGCCTTGTGGGTCTTGCAGCAATAAGGAGAAGGTTCAAGAACTAGGCGTTATTCATCGCATATCCCGGGCAGGGTCAGTAATGATCCTGCCTTTTCTGCTTTCTCCCCTCGCCATACATTTCAGTGACGGCACTACAAGAGAAGCTTAGGGCTGATAACTTCACCTGAAAGCGCCGCTTGACATCACCGCCGGGAGCGGCATAAATTAGCATGACCGGCGCGAGGGGCGTGATGCATAGGATACTGATCGAATGGTTTCACCGCGACAGGCAGGTGCCTGCCGGATCGGGACCCCCGAAAAACCCGGAGCCCATCGAGAGCGCCATAGACGGCTTGCGGCCGTTTATGAGGACGATGCAGGTGCAGCTCGATTTCCGGGAGGTAATGCTGACCGGGGAAGCGGCGCAGGGCACCGATATGGTGAAGGTCAACGGCAAAGAGGTAGAGCGACGTATCGACGCGGCCGATCTGACCGGCGCGCTGGTCGATGCCGTCCTGAAAGAGAGCGCCCGTTTTGCCCGTTGGGGCTGTGGCTGCGGCCCCGAAGACATGAGCCGCTAAAGGCTAAGGGCCGGCGGCGGCGGATGAGAAAAGGAGTTTTTAGATAATGGCCACGTTTACCGCACGCGAGATGAAGAGGTTCGGCTACGAAAAGCCGCTTATCGAGAAGGGATACGCGAACCAGACCCTCTACGTCAACCTCTCCGACCGGGATATCGCCGTCAGGCCCGTGACCGAGCAGATGAAAGAGGTGTTCGTGGGCGGAAAGGGGTTCGACCTGTGGCTCCTCTGGCAGGCGGTGAGGGGCAGCACCCGTTGGAACGATCCCGAGAATGCCCTTTGCATCGCCTCCGGCCCCCTGGGCGGCACGCCCATCTATCCCGGTTCCGGCAAGAGCATCGTCACCTCCATCTCCGCCACCACCGGCTCCGTGATGGACTCGAACGTGGGTGGCTACTTCGGTCCCTACCTCAAGTTCTCCGGCTTCGATGCGCTCGCAATCCAGGGCAAGTCGAAAGTGCCGGCGATCGTCTTCATCGACGGCATCGAGCAGCGGGTCCACATCTTCGAGGCCGCGGGACTGCCCGGCGAGGCCCATGAAATATCGGCACTGCTGACGGACTATTTCGGCGGGGGAGAGCCCAAGGATATCTCTGTCGTGACGACCGGACCGGGGGCGCGTCATACCCTTATCGGGTGCCTCAATTTCTCCTGGTACGATCAGGCACGGTCGCGAAGCAGGCTCAAGCAGGCGGGCCGCGGCGGCGTGGGGACCGTATTCGCGGACAAGGGGATCGCTGCCCTTGTCGTCCGCTGGCATACGGTGACGGTCTCCTCGAACAACCCGGCGGACTTATCGGCGTTGAAAAAAGTCGCGAGACTCCATTCCAGGGACGTCGTGGAGCAGGACCCCAAGCAGAACCACATGTCTTCGGTGGGCACCGCCCATCTCGTGACCATCATGAACGACTACGACCTGCTGCCCGTCCGTAACTACCGGTACGGGAGCCACCCGGACGCGGCGGCCATGGGCGAAGACGTGTTTCGGGGCCTCTTCGACAAGGGCTTTGACGGCTGCTGGATCGGCTGCACACTTTCATGCGCCCACGGGGTGAAAGATTTCGTGCCTGTCAGCGGACCCTATAAAGGGCAGAAAGTATTCGTCGACGGGCCGGAATACGAAACGATCGCCGGGTGCGGGTCGAACCTCGGCATCTTCGACCCCCTTTTCGTGGTCGAGATGAACTTCTATTGCGACACCTACGGCCTCGACTCGATCTCCGTGGGGACCGGCATCGCCTTCGCCATGGAGTGTTTCGAGACGGGTCTCATCACTACGGCCCACACGGGCGGGATGGACCTTTCCTTCGGCAACAGGGAAAGCGCCCTCGCGCTCCTCCACCAGATGGCGACGGGAGAGGGGTTCGGCGCGGTCGTGGGCCAGGGGGTCCGCAGGATGAAGGAGATATTCAGCCGCGATTACGGCGCGGACCTTGCCGTTATGTCGGATATCGGCATGGAAGCCAAGGGGCTGGAATTTTCCGAATACATGAGCAAGGAGTCCCTCGCGCAGCAGGGCGGCTATGGTCTGGCCCTGAAAGGGCCGCAGCATGACGAGGCATGGCTGATCTTCCTCGATATGGTGCACAACTTCATTCCCACCTTCGAAAGTAAGGCCGAGGCCCTCCACTGGTTCCCCCTCTTCCGCACCTGGTTCGGCCTCTGCGGCCTTTGCAAGCTGCCGTGGAATGACGTCACGCCGGCCGACAACAAAGAAACGCCGGAGCCGGCGAAGGTGATGAAGCACGTAGAGTGGTACGCCCAATACTTCAGCGCCGTGACGGGCAGGAAGGCACTGCCGGAAGACCTGATCGCCATGAGCGAAAAAGTCTATACGTTCCAGAGGATATTCTCTCTGAAGATGGGTTTCGGCCGCAGGGTTCATGACACGATCCCTTACCGCGCCGTGGGCCCGGTAACCGTCGACGAATACGAATCGAGGGCGGACCGGTACGACGGCCAATTGAAAGATATCTACAACCTGGACGTCGAGGGGAAAGAAACGCGGGAGAAAGTGCGGATACTCAGGCGGCTGCGCGAGGAAAGGTACGAGCGGCTCAAAGATGCCGTGTACGAGAGAAGGGGCTGGACGGAAGACGGCATCCCCACCCTCGACACGGTGAGACGGCTCGGCATAGACTTCCCGGAAGTCCTGGAAGTGTTGAAGGCCCACGGGGTTGCGTGATGGTGAAGGTCGATGGCAGAGAGCTGGCGTGGCGCGAGGGGATGACCGTCGCCGACCTCCTCGGGGAGCTGCGTGACCCCTATCCCTATGCATTGGCTCGGGTCGACGGACGTGCGGTCACCCGTCACGAATTCGACAAGGCCCCGGTGCCGGACAACGCGGAGGTCTTTCTGGTGCATCTGGTCGTGGGCGGATAGGAGACCTTCGGGGGAGTACGGATGGCGCGGGTAAAGCTGGTCGAGCAGGCGGAGTACGCATTTCATTATCCCGTCACAATTGAGCCGCAACACCTCAGCACAGGCAGCCACCTGGGCGCCGACAACATCATCCTGCTCGCCAGCGCCGCCAGGGCGGACGTTTTCGATTCGATGGGTCTGACCCAGGCGGACCTAGGCGACGGCGTCACGGGCATCATCATCACCGAAATAACCGTCAACTACAAGGCGGAAGGATTTCTTCACGACGAGATCGTAATCGATACGCATTTTGGCGCCTTCACCCGGCACGGCTTCACGGCATTTCAAAGGATCAGGAGAGGCGAAAAGGTGCTGGCGATCGCGGAAACGGGCATAGTCACCTTCGACTACCGGTCGAAGAAAATCGCCCCGGTACCGGAGCGATTCCTGAGGACCCTGGCGGAGCACCAGTCGAACACATAGCGCGGGCTTACCTCTTCGGCCGGCCGGGCCGCCATGTACAGAACATGCCCCAACATTGCCGTATTGAAAATAATGGCGAGGGTCCTATATTGTGACAACGGAACTCACCCTCACCGGCGGCACCCCGGCACGGGCGGGCTTCATCAATCATAGGAGGGCGCCATGAAGAAGAAGGTGGTATGGTCTCTGTTTCTTGTTCTCGGGTTAGCGCTGGCCTTTTCGGCCTGCGGCACGATCCAGAAACCGGTTGTCCTGGAAACGAAAACCCATAACGCGGTGCGCGTGAAAATGCTGGATTACGCGTTCGACCCGAACAGTTTTCAATCGTACAACACGATCCTGTTCCGACTGGACAATCCGACGGGCCGTGACCACAACTTCACGCTCAAAGACCCCGACGGGAGGATCCTCCAGAGCGTCGATGTCGCACCCGGCAAGACCGCCGAGGTCAAGGCGGACCTTACCCGGACGGGCATTTACACATTCTCTTGCAACAAGTTTTTCCATTCGACAAGGGGAATGAAGGGTCAGGTCGTGGTAGTGGAAAGGTAGAGAGAGAAACCGGGTAATCCTTTCCTGCCTGTTTTTGCAATTCCAGCCGTTCTTTTGTACATTTATACGATGTATCTAAGGGAGCCTCGTCCATGACTCACGGCACCATCCTGAGCATCACGGGTCTGACGAAGCAATATGATTCGTTCAGGGCCGTCGACAATATCTCATTTTCCGTGGATGAGGGGGAAATAGTCGGTCTCCTCGGCCCGAACGGGGCGGGCAAGACAACCACGATCAACATGATCCTGGGCATCCTGAAGCCGACCGGCGGCTCGATCAAGGTTTTGGGTAAGAAGCTCGAAAAGCGGAGGTCGGAGATCAGCAACAAGATCAATTTTGCGGCCGTTTACGCCCATGTCCCCGCCAACCTCTCCGTCCGCCAGAACCTCTACGTCTTCGCCCTGCTTTACGGGATCACCTCTGTCAGGCAGAGGATAGGCGCTCTTATGCAGGAATTCGACCTCGAACACTTCGCGGACACAAAGGCCGGGCTCCTCTCTTCCGGAGAGATGAGCCGCCTCAATCTCGCCAAGGCGCTGATGAACAGTCCGAGGCTCCTGCTCCTCGACGAGCCGACCGCATCCCTGGACCCGAGCATCTCACGGCTCGTCCGCGAGAAGATAAAGGAATATGCCGCGAAAACCCGGGCCGGGATACTCTGGACATCGCACAATATGAACGAGATCGAAGCCGTCTGCGACCGTGTCCTTTTTCTGTCCCACGGAACGATCCTCCTGAGCGGCGATCCGAAGACCCTGCCGGCCGCGCACGGAAAAGAAGACCTCGAAGAACTCTTCATCGCCGTGGCGCGCGAGCCGGTCTCGCTGAAGGAATGAACGGATGAGCCTTTCGAGGACCCTTGCCATCTTCGTGCGACAGCTCTTCCTGCTCAAGAGCAACCCCACGCGGCTGGTCAGCATTTTCTTATGGTTGATCATCGACATCATCCAATGGGGTTTTATCAGCAAATATCTCGGCTCACTGGGCCAGGCCACCTTTGGTTACGTCACCGTCGCCCTGGGGGCGATCATCCTGTGGGAATTCATGGGGCGGATCGAGAACGGGATAATGATGGCCTTTCTGGAGGATGTCTGGAGCCAGAACCTCATCAACTTCTTCGCCTCCCCACTCAAGGTCAGGGAATACCTGGGCGGTCTTATCCTGACGAGCATCACGACCGGCCTGGCCGCCTTCCTCGCCATGGTCGCCGTGGCCGGGGCAGCCTTCGGCTACCACGTGCTGCGCATCGGTTTTCTGCTGCTGCCCTTTATGCTGATACTCCTGCTTTTCGGCATCGCGATGGGCATCTTCGTCTCTGCCCTGATCTTTCGGCTCGGGCCCTCGGCGGAATGGCTGGGTTGGCCCATCCCCCTGGTACTTTCCATTTTTGCCGGCGTCTATTACCCGGTCTCGACGCTGCCCGCCACCCTCCAGACCTGCGCGAAGCTGATCCCCCCGGCATATGTGTTCGAGACGTGCCGCGCCGTGCTGGCTCACGGGACCCTGCCGGTCGACTTCGCCTGGAACCTTCTTGCCGGCGCCCTTCTCTCCCTCGCCTATCTTGTCGCGACGTCCCTCCTCTTCGTGGGGGTTTACCGGAAAAATCTCGAAAGCGGCACCATCGCGCGGTTCAACGCCGAGGCGCTCTGATCTCTTCTTCTCCCGTTGTTCCGCCTGAAAGCGGGACGAATAATTTTTCGAAAACCGGTACGTTTTCTCTTGACATGTCGGAATACATGGTATAACATGATAAAACAATCTGAAAAAGCCAAACCATCCGCGAGGGTGGGACGGAAAGCTAACGGGTCTCTGTTAATTCATCAGGGAACGCACCATCAGCCAGACAGCCAGACAGCCGGGCCGCCTGAAAAAGGCCGTACAAAGGGAGGTCTGTATGAAAAGTTTTAAGAGCGGGGCGGGTATGGCAAAGATCCTGGCAGCCACGGTTGTGCTTCTCGTCATGTGCGCCTTCGGCACGGCGCACGCGGAAACGATCTACTGGACAGACTGGAATACGGGCATGATAACTTTTTCGCCCGGCAACACGGTGACCGTCACCTACACCGGTGACACCGCCGGCGGCGGGCATGACGACTGGGTCCCCACGACGACTTACTCAACGTCCACTGTGAGCGCTCCCCCCAATTCCTACGGCAGTATCGCCTTGACCGGCGGTCAGCCCGGGTACACCTACAGTTTCATCTTCAGCAAGCCCGTCGTGGATCCCGTCATGGCCATAAACAGTCTTGGCGGAGGTGCGCCGCAAACCTACACCTTCACCAGTCCCTTCA
>PLSJ01000307.1:0-1152 GCA_003165115.1 Syntrophaceae bacterium
GCCGAGGGCGGAGAGGCGGTTGGCGCGGGTCAGCACTTCGTCGAGGCTCCTGATCCTCGCATCCCTTTCCTCCAGCTCCCGCATCTTTTCCCTCAAGGTGCCGTAAACTTCGTTCAGCTCCTTGATGTTCGCCAGGAGGAGCTTCCCCCTCGCGGATACGAGGTCCCTCGCATCCTCGAGCTGAACCTCGCACTCCCCAAGCTTCTTGTCCACACTCTTGCCCTTTTTCATCGACCCAATACCCGCCAAAAACTGTAGCGGCCTCCCGCCCGGTCCGCCTTTCGGTCTCTCGCTTTTTGTCTATACGCGCTCGTGCCCGTCCCGGAGCACCCGCAGCATGTCGTTATGGATCACGCCGTTGGTCGCAACTATTTGCCCGGCGTATATGTCGAACGGTTTTCCTTCGAAGTCTGTGACCCTACCGCCCGCCTCCGTCACGATGAGCACGCCCGCCGCCGTATCCCAGGGGCTCAGCTTCAGTTCCCAGAACCCGTCGAACCGGCCGGCGGCCACATAGGAAAGGTTGAGCGCCGCGGACCCGTCCCGCCTGACAGCCTGCGCCTCATACAGAAAAGAGACGAAATGGTCGATGTTGTTCATACCGCTCGTGCCGAGGTCGTAAGGGAAGCCCGTAACCACCAGGGATTGCCTCAGCGCGTCGATCCCCGACACCTTGAGCCTTTGCCCGTTCAGATAAGACCCTTTCCCGGCCGCCGCAAAGAAAAGCTCGTCGAATATGGGGTTGTAGACAACCCCGCACACCACCCGCCCCTCTACCTCGTAGGCAACGGAGGTGCAAAAGAAGGGGTAGCCGTGGGCGTAGTTCGTGGTCCCATCGATGGGATCGATGATCCACCTGTTCTCGCTCCCCTCGAACACATTGTCCTTCTCCTCGGCGATGATACGGTCGTCGGGGAAGCGCGCCGCGATAAGGCTTATGATCCGTTCCTGGCATTCCATGTCCACATCGGTAACCAGATTGATCTCACCCTTGTAGAAGATCGAATGTCTCTCCCGATAACGCTTCTTCTGTATCCTGCCGGACTCAAAAGCCAGCTGCACGGCGAATTCGAGTAGGTGATCCATGCGTATATGATATGAATATGGGGCGGCATTTGCAAGCGGAGGGTCGTCTCCCGGCCGGAGGGATTT
>PLSJ01000307.1:1180-5342 GCA_003165115.1 Syntrophaceae bacterium
AAATCCCTCCGGCCGGGAGACGACCTTACTTAGTACACCTACAATTCCGCACTTCCACCCTTTGGCACCAAACAAAGAATACCATTCGTAAGGTGCGAGAACTACTTCTGCCGCATTATACGAATTATACGAATTCTCTTGACAGTTCGTTATACAGTGTTTTAATATGCATGAACTTTGAAAAAGCCAAACCGCCCACGAGGGTGGGACGGAAAGCCAACGGGTCTCAGTTATTCTTCCACGTCGCTCATCGGCCAGACAGCCGGGTTGCCAGAAAATCTTGGTTCACGAGAGGCTTCCTATGAAGAAAGTTTTGGTGTTGGCATTCATAGTTATGGTCTTATGCGCCTTCAATTCAGCACGTGCGGACCTCGTGGTGAACGGTGGTTTTGAAACAGGGGATTGGACCTGCTGGACCACGGTTCCGGCAAGCAGCGGTTCGAGCTTTCTTGTCGATGGTGTGCTCCCACACTCAGGTAGCTATGCTGCGGCCTTGGGCTCGATCTATACTGATGACACCATTTATCAGTATTTGACGACGACTCCTGGTCAATCGTACAGCTTCAGCTTCTGGTTGGAAAAGCAAGAGAGCAGGAGTTCCACCTTCAGCGATTTTCATGCGTATTGGAATGGGACAGAGGTTTTGACCTTGATTAACGTCGCCAATTTTGGCTACACAGAGTATTCGTATACGGTACAAGCCACAACGGCGTCTACGCTTATCAAGTTCGCAGGAACGGAGCCTCCGGGCCGATTCAATCTCGATGACGTCCACGTCAATCCAGTCCCGATCCCCGGCGCTCTTCTGCTGTTAGGCCCCGGCCTCGTGGGTCTTACGGCAGTGAGGAAAAGGTTAAAGAAGTAACCTGTAATCTACCCAGCATCGTGGGGCAGGGTCAGCCAATGGCCCTGCCCTTTTGTTGCTCCTGCCTTCGCGATTGCCATATCAACTGTGGCATTACAAGAAGAAGATTAAGAATAACGCTTCCAGGAAGCCATCGATAACGACGCCTNNAATTATTCGAGCATAACACCTACGACTCCGCGCACACGGGCTTCTTAGGCGAGTGAAGAATGCCACCTGAAAGCTGAGCAATTTATTATTCCAGAACTGCACGTTTTTTCTTGACAACTTTGCGATAAGTAGTATAACATACTCAAACAAGCTGAAAAAGCCAAACCATCCGCGAGNNGGTCTCGGATAGTTTTATTGCGCCTTCTCCAGTAGACCGCCAAGCCGCCAATAATCATCAACGAGGAGGGAAGATGAAAAAGTTTTTGCTGCTCTCAATTGTCGGGTTGGCCTTTGTGCTCTTTGCGTCGTATAGCCAGGCTGCTGTCTATACTGAAAACTTTAATGCTCCATTTCCTGCCTGGGAATCAGGTTGGTTTGGCGCAAACTCGAACGCGCAAAACTATTACGTCACTATTGGGAATTCGAATACCTACCGTGGTAACAACCCGGACGGACTCTGGATTTCCGACGGAAACCTGTCGACTTCTGACGCGATAATCGTATTCAATCACTCTTTCGGCGCTCAGTTGACGGGACTCTCCATCGATATCGCCGGCTTTGTCCCGATCAACCTGCGAGTGTTTGATATTCTGGGAAACACGATATTTGACCAGTCCGTCGCTCTCACCGGTGGTGCCTTCACCCTCCCTGGGGTTTATTCCAATTATAGTGTGACTTCCACGGATGGAATATCAGGCTTCACTCTGGCTGGATTTGGGAGTATGGTGGAAGGTAACACCAGCATCGATAATATTGTCGCTACCACCAGCGCTGTCCCCGTCCCGCCTTCATTGCTCCTGCTTGCTCCTGGTCTTCTGGGTCTTGTCGGTATGAGGAGACGGTTCAAGAAGTAGGCAAAAGTAGCATCAGCGTTCATTACGGGCAGGGTCAGCAAATGGCTCTGCCCTTTTTTCTTTACTTATCCTATCGNNTCGACAAGGAACACTCTTGTTTGTTACAGGAAGGAGCGCCGTAGGCCACCCGCCACCTAAGGGCAGTCATCCCTCGAACCACGCGATGCCTTACGGAAAGCGTCTGTCATATTCTCTTGAAACCCGCGTTAAAAGGGCTGCGTACTCCAAAGATGTCTGGTTGTAATCTATCCAGTTAAAGGGATAAGGGTCAATATTGGTAGCCTTGAATTTAAGGATGAGGACTTCATCGAACTCGGGTTTGGCCAGTTGAAGCAGCCGACGTTCTGCCTCCGGGGCCTCCTGGAAAGGATGCTTGTTCTTTTTGCCATCCGTCTGAAATTCCCGCGTCCCCTCGAATGAGAGGTAACTTTCTGCATGATTTATCCCCACGAAGGCCACGCAGACCGGGTTGCCTCCCGTGCTTTTGAAATGGTAGACCTGTCGCGCCAGGTCGCTTATCACCCGGTCAATCTGCTTTATCATCGCCTTTGAGAGGATTTTTGTTTCCGCGCCGATCTCGATATTTGCGACAGGACCATGGGCGACGAGGAAACCCTTTTCCGTGATCGCCGCCGCCGCCGGCACAAGTTCTCCGAATGTCCCGTCGCCCCTCCTCGCCGAGCGGCCTACGGTGACGTTCTTCAGGTTAATGACGCGGTCATGCTGTCGGACGCGCTCAACCAGCTTGGAGGACTTGTTCAATCTCACCAGNNCTACCGTATCGCCGAGGCTCGAATTCCGATGAAGGTAGCGCACGCCTTCAAAAAGACCACGAAACGTTTGCAGGAGAACGAATTGGTCCTCTTTGCTCATTGCTGATCCTCCGTATGGAGGCTCACCGTGAAAGAAGGGAAGCGATGATGCGTGATTGCCTCTTCCATGCGTCGCCGGGCTATGTCGAGGTAGGTGTTGTCAACCTCGTTGCCGATGCTGTTTCTTCCCGTTGCCGCTGCCGCAACACTGGTGGTGCCCGTTCCGAGAAACGGGTCGAGGACCGTATCCCCGGCGAAAGAGAAGAGTCTTATCAGCCGTTCCGCAAGGACTTGCGGGAAGGGGGCCGGGTGACCGCGCAGCCTTGATTCTCCCTTGATGTCCGTCCAGGCGGACCGCAGCCACGCCCGCATTTCCTCTTTCGTGAGCATGGAGAGGGCTTTCTGAAGGACCGACGGAGAGCGATAATCGGTGCCCTTGCGCATGAACAGGATGTACTCGACGTCATTCTTTATGACCGCTCCCGGTTGATAGGGTTTGCCATAGAACCCCGCTCCGTTGCCGCGGGCCTCGGTGGCCCCATTCGCGATCTTAAACCAGAGGATGGGGGTCAGGCAGTCAAGACCGTTTTTCCGCGCCCTCACCTCTATGTCGGCGTGCAGAGGCACTATGTAGTGCCGCCCGCCCCTGCGGCGCGGGATACATACATCTCCGACGACGCAGCACACACGCCCTCCCGGAACGAGAACGCGCCCGCACTCCGCCCATACCTTGTCAAGCTCGTCAAGAAAGGCTTCGTAATCCTCAATGGCCCCCATTTGCCGCTCGTGCGGACGGTATTGTTTCAAAGTCCAGTAGGGGGGAGAAGTGACCACGAGATGGACGCTTGCATCGGGTATCCATGATAAATCACGGGCGTCGCCCAAATGGAGCCGGTGTGCCGTGGCATCGAAGGGGGCAGGCCAGGGATTTTCCCTGTAATAGTTATTCAGGGCGAGAAGCGCCTCGATCGCGCCTCGCTTGTTGTCCGGCCCCGTTGCGGCTGAAAGCGCCGGATCGCTCAGCCGGCGGGCCGTCTGTGCCGCCATGAGGTAAGCTTTATGTCTTCTAAGAGGCATGTTCTTCATCTTATCCCTTTTATCACGATAAGAACCGGTGTCGCAAGGGAATAGTGATGGATAAATCGCCCGATACTGAAAAAGCTTCGCCCGTTCGAATACGGAAGAGCTGTACGCCCGACTCCGTGCGGAAGCCGGGAGGCAAACACCGAGACCCGCGCCACCCCATAGCCGACCGCATTAGACGCGAAAAGCGGATGACCGGCAAACCACTTCCGGCGGTCTGTTCACGCGGACCAGTTTACCAGCCGCAGTTCTTCAATCTTTGAGTGGTGTTTTCTGGCTAAATACATCCTATCCAAAGAGGACGCTGGCTGCCAACTGCTTTCCTGGAAAGTGTCCGGGAAGATCTTAACTTTTGCATTTTGTCGACGATGCTTTTTGTCGCCCCTGGTTGTCATGCC
>PLSJ01000351.1 GCA_003165115.1 Syntrophaceae bacterium
CTCCCCCTTGCAGAGAGGACCGGGTGACGACGGCCGGGGCTAGGCGCTTCCTGACGGCAGGGTAGCGCGCTTCCGAATGCTCAGCAATTGCAGCGCCCGTCCAGTCGACGACGTATCTTTTCCATCACGGTCGCCGAGAGACCCTGCCCATCCCACGCCGTCAGCGCATCGTAGTCCCGCTGGCTGACGAGGACGATGTCGCCCCATTTGCGGCGGTTTGCCAGCCATCCGGCAATGACGAGCAAAGGATAGACGGCAACGGTTTCTCCGACGCCGCTCTCCAGCCAGCCGGATAACCATGCCGCCTGTCTGCGGACTCCGGCCAGCGACGCCGCCCCAACCTGGACCGGAGACCTGAAAAACGGGCTGTCGAAAAACGCCCTTCCGTCGCCGGGCGCGCCCTTCCCCTTCTCCATCGCTGCCTGGCTCTCCTCCCAAGCCGCGAACACCCCGTTCGGCCCCACCGCGACATGGCCTATCACGAACCTCTCGCCGGGGAAGTCGCGGTAGACCCTGTACCCGCATGCCTCCAGGCTGCGAAAGTTCTGCGCGGCCGCATCCACGCATTCCAGACCTATCCAGGCTTCGTCTCCCGCACGGCCGGAGTTTGTGACCTTCGAGAGGCCGCGCGCCACCGCCCGGCGGATATTCGCCGCATGCCGGTCAAGAAAGATACGGATCCGCTGCGTGTCGATTATGGAAACTCCTTGCCTGGGATAGCTCGTTCCATTCAGCCGCGTTGCTTTCTTTGCCCTCAGCCGTATACGAAAGACCCGGGAAAGGACATCCTCACCGGGCGCACTTCTCGCCCCTATCCTTAAAGACTGCCCGGCACGTGTTTTTCTTCCACAGCGCGTGACTTGCAAGTCATATGCCTCATCTGACAACAAGGGTGATTGTCCGGCTATATCGCATAGATGCGGCCATCGGCGCACGCACGTCCGCATCGCGCTTCGTCAAGGATTCTTACACCCTTCGCCCGGTGGGATGCCGGTTCCCGCCCACACGCACCTTTAAAGCCTAAAGCGTTCTGTAAAAGGACCCTTCGGTCCCGGCGCGACCTGACAGGTTTTCTGCAAACCACCCCGTGACATTTCTTCGCAAATGCGTTATAACGAAAGCTGCCACTTTGCCTGCCGGGGAGCATCGGCCGGCTTGGAGGCCGGTGGGACCCGGCCTGGGTGGGACAACCGACGAAAGAAAGAAACATAAGCGATATCCTGTGAAGGAGGCGACCCATGACAATTGTTGTCCTTGCGAAACAGGTGCCCGATCCCGAGGCCCTCGTCGAAGTCCGGGCCGGAGGCACGGAACTGCAGATAGAGCAGAAGTTTGCGACCAACCTCTTCGATGAATACGCCATCGAAGAGGCGCTCCGCATCAAGGAGAAACACGGTGGCAAGGTTACGATCATCACCCTCGGCGGACCGAAGGCGACCGAATTGTTGAGAACGGCGCTCGCCATGGGGGCCGACGACGTGCTTCTTCTTGAAGATCCGGCATTTCTCGAAGGCGACGGCTATGCGACGGCCCTCACCCTGAGCAAAGCAGTCGCCACACAGGGCGCCGATCTCGTGCTCTGCGGCCGGCAGGCTATCGACGACGACCGGGGCGAGGTCGGTCCCATGGTGGCGGAGTTTCTCGGCCTGCCCCACGTGGGGGCCGTGATGAAGCTCGATATCGGGGACGGCGCCGCGCGTGCGGAGCGGGCCGTCGAAGGAGGCAGGGAAGTCGTGGAAGTTACCCTGCCCGCGGTCATTACCGCGGCAAAGGGCCTCAACGAGCCGAGGGTCCCCCAGGTCATGGGTGTCATGAAGGCGATGAGGGCGCAGATCCCCAGGACAAGCCCCGCGGACCTGGGCCTTGCGCCATCGGACATCGGAAAAGCAGGCTCGAAGCTGAAAATCGAGCGCTATTTTACGAGGGAGAAAAGAGCGGCGGTGAAATTTATCGAAGGGACGCCTGACGAGCAGGCGGCCGAGGCAATTCGCATCCTCGCGGACGTGGAGCGGGTGGTATAGGGAGCTACCATGGAAAAACTACTGGTTTTTGTGGAGGCGAAGGGAGACGAGCCTCGCAAGGCAACGATCGAGCTCTTAAGCGAAACGAGGAACCTGTCGGACGCGGGCTCGTTTGCCGTCACGGCCGTCGGCCTCGGCAAGATAAGCGAGCATGCCATAGAGAAAGTCCTGGGCTATGCCGACAGGTTCGTCCGCATCACCGACGGGCTCCTCGACGACTATACGCCCGAAGGGTACTCGGAGGCGCTCGCTGCTTACGCCCGCCAGGAGGACGTGCGGCTCGTCCTCGGGGCGGCGACTCAGGCGGCGAGGGATTTCCTTCCCCGCACGGCCGTGCTCCTCGGGGCCGGCATAGCCTCCGACGTCACGGCCATAGGGTGGGCCGACGACCCGATGACCTTCGTCCGGCCCATGTACGGCGGACGGGTCCCCTCCCGGTGCACGTTTACCGGCTATCCGGCGGTCGTCTCGGTGCGGCCCAATGCGTTTGCCGTGGCGCCCGCCGGAGCCCGGAGGGGCGAGTACGTGGAATGGCGGGCGGGCGTCTCACCGGACCGCATAAAGACACGGGTCCTCAGGGTCGAAAGGGAGTCGAAGGGGAAAATCGACCTGATGGAAGCCGACAGCATCGTTACCGGCGGCCGCGGCATGAAGGCGGCCGAGAATTTCGCCCTCCTCGAAGAGCTTGCGGCGGCCCTCGGCGGGGCGGTCGGCGCGAGCCGCTCGGTGGTGGACGCGAAATGGCGGGATCAGGACGACCAGGTGGGAAAGAGCGGAAAGACGGTCTCCCCCAAGCTCTATATCGCCGCGGGGCTTTCGGGGGCCATCCATCACGTCATGGGCATGGATACCTCCGGGGTCATCCTCGCTATCAACAAGGACCCTAACGCCATCATCTTCAACTACGCCGATTACGGGATCGTGGGCGACGTCATGGAAGTCGTGCCCGCCATGACGGCCGAGCTGAAGAAAAGGACCGGGCGGTGAGCCATGGCAGACGACAAGCTTGACGCCGTTATCGTAGGCGGTGGCCTGGCGGGCCTGGCGGCCGCCTATTGTCTCGGCGAGGCGGGAAGGCAGGTGCTGCTCCTCGAAAGGGGGGATGAGCCGGGAAGCAAGAACGTGACGGGTGGCAGGATCTACCTCTCTCCCATCCGCCCTCTCCTGCCCGGCTTCTTCGACGATGCGCCTTTTGAGCGGCATGTCGTGAAAGAGGCGCTGACGATGGTGGACGGGCGGAACACGACGTTGCTTTCGCACGTGCAGGACCGCTGGCGGCATCCGCCGTACATGAGCTATACCGTGCTCCGCGCGCGGTTCGATCAGTGGTTTTCTACCCGTGCGATGGAGAAAGGGGCCTTTATCGTCCCCAGGAGGCGCGTGGACGACCTCCTGTGGGAAGACGGAAGGGTGGCCGGTGTCCATGCGGGCGGCGAAGAAATACCCGCCCACATGGTACTGGCGGCCGACGGCGCACTCTCGTTCATGGCCGAGAAAGCGCACCTGAGGCAGCCGCTCGTCCCTTCGAGGCACGCCGTGGCGGTCAAGGAGGTGTACGGCCTCGACCCCGGCGCCATCGAGGAGCGCTTCGGGCTCGACCCCGGTGAAGGAGCGGCGCATCTGTTCATGGGTTCCGTCACGAAAGGGAGGTTCGGGGGCGGATTTCTCTACACCAATAAAGAGAGCCTTTCCCTGGGCCTCGTCCTGGGCATGGACGACCTCATGCGAGGGTCCGAAGAGTTCGACGTCCTGAAGCAAGGGTCCGAACAGTTCGACGTGCCCTCCCTGATGGAGGACTTCGAGTCTCTGCCCGAGATAGGGCGATATATAAAGGGGGCCGACCTGAAGGAATATTCGGCACACATCATCACGGAGGCGGGCGCGGGCGGTCTTTCCCGGCTCTTTACGGACGGCATGCTCGTCGCCGGGGACGCGGCCGGGTTCGCCCTCAACATGGGGGTCACGGTGAGGGGCATGGAGTTTGCCGTTGCCTCCGGCGTGATCGCCGCACGCGTCATCGACGAAGCCCTCACGAAGAACGATTTTTCCGCCCAATTCCTTTCGCTCTACGAAAAGCGGCTCAGGGAAAGCTTCGTCATGAAAGACATGGAAACGTTCCGCCACACCGCCGAAGTGCTCGCCAACCCCCGGCTGTTTACCGTCTACCCCGCATGCATCTCCTCGCTGCTCGAGGCGGTTTTCACCATAGGGGAAGATCCCCGGAAGGGTCTCTACCGCTCGGCCATGGACGCCACAAAGAAGCACGTCGGCGTCTGGAACGCTTTTAAGGACTTTTTGTCGCTGAGGAAGATATGACCATGAAGGTTGAAGAAAAACTCACGCGTAACGCGATCAAAAACGCCAAGGAGAGCCATATACGGCTCGACCAGACGATTTGCCGGACCTGCGTCGAAAGACCATGCATCCGTCTCTGTCCGGGTCGCCTTTATTCACAAAGCGAGGAGACGGGCGAGATGGTGGTCGAGTTCGCGGGGTGCCTCGAATGCGGCACCTGCAAGATCGTCTGCGTGCGGAAGTCCGTCTCGTGGGAATATCCCGAGGGCGGCTTCGGCGTCCAGTACCGATACGGCTGACATAGTCCAAATCCGCTCGCCGGCCTCGGGTCCGCCGGTTTGCGGAAACACTTTCAAAGAGGGATGCGCGAGGGTGAACAAGAATGCGCCTTTCGCTGTAAGCTACCGATCATCAAGGAGGAAATCTACATGTCTACGCACAAGGCAGTACCCCGTGACGGCGCACCCGGAAGCCCGGTCATGGGTCACAAGGCAATCGCACTTTTTGTGGGGGTGTTGATGCTCCTGCTCGTCCTGCCCCTTACGTCGTGCAGCACGCCGGCCGGGCAAAAGGGACCGGCGGACGCGGCAAAGACAGGCAGTGGAGAAAAAGTGCGACAGGCGGACCCGGCACCGGGGGATGTCAGGCTGGTGAACGGTATCGAGTACATATACGGCCGCAACAGCAAGTTCGGCATCAGTCCCGACGAACCGGAGTACGTCTGGATCAGCAGGGAAAACTACTCGCCCGGACGGAACGGCGGGCTCACCTCGAAGCCGGACCCTGCCTGGGAGAATGAGCGCAAAGCGCTTCTGGAACGTTTGGAGAAGCTCGAAGCCGAGGTCAAAAAAAGCGGCCAGTAGGGCATAAAGAAGCGCGACCAAAAGGGCTTGATGGTGCCCACGTTTTGCCCTCGCGTGGGCACCAGGGCGTTATCGGTTCCCGGGTGAAAATTGCCTTTTTTTCGGCGTTCCTTTATTTCCGGACCGCATTGACTTATATTTTGTTCAGTAATATATAAATACATCCGGTGTTTCTTCCACCACATTTGACCATCAGTTGCGCGTTCGTGACGGGTGCAGAGCGTCTTTCAGGGTCATCGTGGTCTTGTTGCGAGAGCGTGAGAACCGCAATTGTTTTTCCGGCTCAAAAAAGGGAAGACTCCGGATACGTCCAGGGACATAAAGAGGGAGAAAACGATGGGTACGGAAAGACATGTCGGCCCGGACGACCACGTATCCGAGCTGGACAGGCATGTTCGGGAGAGGACAAAGGAGCTGCACACGCAGGCGCGGCTCGCCGAGCGTGAGCGCAACCGGCTCCTGACGCTTATCGACAATATGAACGAGGCGGTATGGTACACCCACGCCGACGGCCGGGTGATGTTTGTCAATTCCACGGCAAAACGGCAGGCAGCGGAAGTGGGCATCGACCCCGACGCCCTTTCCCGGTCACCGGCCTCTGAGGTGCTCTCCGGGGTGGACCTCCTCACCCCCGACGGAAAACCGCTTGAATTAGGCCCCCTCATGGCCGTATTTGAGGGGAAGCCCTTTCGTGGAGTGGAAATAGCAGTGCGGAACAAAGCCACGGGGGAGACGTTCTACAGGCTGGTCTCGGCAAACCCCGTACGGGATAACGAGAAGCGGATCGAAGGGGTCATTACCATAATCCAGGACATCACTGCATCGAGGCGCGCCGAAGAGGAGACGTCACGGCTCCAGGAACAGCTCCGCCAGGCACAGAAGATGGAGTCCATCGGCACGCTGGCCGGCGGTATCGCCCACGACTTCAATAATATGCTCGCCGTCATTATAGGGAACGCGGAATTAGCCCTCGAAGACGTCGACGACGACGCCGTGCCGAAGCGAAACCTCGAACAGATCATCGAGGCATCCACGCGCGCGCGGGACCTGGTCAAGCAGATACTTACCTTCAGCAGGAAGACGGAACGGGACAAGGTCCCGCTCAGCCTGACGTCCCTGATAAAAGAGACGGACAAGCTCCTTCACGGGACGGTCCCGAGCACCATCAGGCTCACGTTCGAGGTCGGCACAAAATCGGATGTCATCCTCGCGGACCCGTCTCAAATAGAGCAGCTCCTGATGAACCTCGCCACAAACGCGGTATATGCGATGCGCAAAAATGGCGGGGTTCTGAGGATCGGCGTGACGGATGTCACTGTCCGGGTTAACGGCCCGAAGCCGGACGCAGAGATGACCCCCGGTTACTATGTGAAGCTGAGCGTCGAAGATACCGGGGCAGGCATGACCGAACAGGTGCGCCGCCGGGTTTTTGAGCCCTTCTTCACCACCAAAGGGGCGGGAGCCGGTACCGGCATGGGTCTGGCGGTGGCGTATGGCATCGTCAAGAATCACGGCGGGGCCATCACGGTAGAGACCCAACGCGGCAAAGGTTCGACGTTCAACGTCTTTTTCCCACGCGAGGAGACCGTGGCAAGCGCCCCGGGGAACGACCCGCCACATTAGCCCCGAACGCTCATTTATCCGCGCGGCACCTTCTTCCGTCATAATTGCCCGACCCACACTTATATATACCCGTTTCCTGCCGATAATAAAGAAGCCATACACGGAAGGCGGCGCGCCCCGGAAGCGGTGCCGTCGCTCAACGTGTATGAACCTTCTTTGAAGGAGTCAACGATGACCATTAAATCCAAGCTGACATTGAACGTAATGACAGTCCTCGGCGTGATAGTCGCAGTGGTGCTTGCAAGCGTCGTCGGGATGGGGTTCGTCAAGAGCAGGCTCTACGACCTTACGGAAAAGAGCACACCCTTTCAGACGAGGAGCATGGAACTGCAGCGGGCCGTCCACGCGGCTACCGCCGATCTGGTGAAGGTGGGCTCGGCGGTGAACCCGGCCGAGCTGAAGACATACCAACAGGAGGCGGAGGCAAGCCTCGGCCAGGTAAAAAAGGCGCAAGCCGCGGTCGAAGCCCTTTCCGACAAGAAAATGGAAGCCTACGGTGAATTGAACGGAGAAGCTCAGCAGCTTTTCACCGTCACCGGGCAGAGACTCAAGATAGAGGCGGAGGCGGTCGGCGCCAACAATCAAGTCCGCGAGAGACTGAAGGACGTCTCCCAGAGACTCAGAGGATTGGATGAGAAAGTGAGGTCCCTCCAGTCGGCCCGTTCCACGGCCTATGGGAAATCTCTGAACGCGACCAACACCAACGCCGAGCGCCTGCGGATGATAGACAGCATCACGCTGCAGATGAAAGACTTACAGGTCTGGTGCCATGAGCTCAATACCGTGAAGACCAAGGAGACGCTGGAAGTGGGGCAGCTCAGGGCCCAGGGCATCGCGATGATGGTGAAGGCGGACGCACAGAAGATATTCAAGGACAAGCACAGCTCATTCTCCGAACAGACGGACGGTCTCGGCGAAGCCATCGGGCAGCTCGTGGCTCTCCGGGCGTCCCTCGTGGAAAAAGCCTCACCCGACGTGCGGAAGAAGTATGACGACCTCGAGATGGATATGCTCGCCAAGATCAGCATGGGCCTGATACTCGTGGAAAACGAGGCCACTAATGCGAGTAATGATTTTACCGTCGAATCGCAAAGGCAGGGCACGATCTTCACCCAGGTGGGCAAGTCCACCTCCGTCCTCTACGGCGCTTCCGAGCTGACCTCCCTGGGCCTGTCCACTGAGGGTCTCGCCACCCCAGGGCAAACGCATTTGGAA
>PLSJ01000369.1 GCA_003165115.1 Syntrophaceae bacterium
GTTTCCAAATGCGTTTGCCCTGGGCCCGCGCCCCGCCCGAAGAGACAAAAAAGAAATAGGGAACGGAGGCGCTCTTGAGTCCTCCCGCCTTGAGGCGGTATAATCTGTCTTATGACGGCCACGAACGAGAGAGCAGCCGGTACCGCGGGTGACGAGCCCGCGCCCGACGCCACCACGCAGGTCAGAGCGACAAGGTACCGGGACCGGTCCGTCCGTGTCACGGATGACGCCGTCTGCGTCGAAGAACCCCTGGAGATAACGATCGACGACGAGCCGTACTACCTGACCATGCGCATGCCGGGGGAGGATATATTTCTGGCCCTCGGTCTCTGCCTGACCGAGGGCGGCATCTCGTCGCTTGACGATGTCCTCAGTGTCGGCCACTGCATCGATTCGGCGAACCGGGTGAACGTCTACCTGTCCCCCGGAAGGCAGCGCCCCGCCGCGCCGGCGAGGAAGAGAGACGGCATCGTCCACGCGAGCTGCCGCATCTGCGGAAAGGAATTACTCTCGGATATCTGCACCAGTCTCGCGACAAGTGAAAAGACCATACACATGAGGCTCGCACAGCTTTTCGACATGCGGAAGGCCATGGAATCCCACCAGCCGGTCTTCCGCGCGACAGGCGGCACCCATGGGGCCGCCCTCTTTGACGGTGAAGGCCGTGGGCTCGCGTTCTCGGAGGACGTGGGACGGCACAACGCCCTCGACAAGGTCATAGGCCGCGTGCTGTTCGAGAAATCAAGACAGAAGGCAAAGGCGGCCGTCCTCAGCTCCAGGCTCAGCTACGAGATGGTCCAGAAAGCGGCCCGCCTCGGCGTCGAGATTATTGCCGGGGCGTCCGCTCCCACATCGTTGGCCATCGACCTCGCGCGGGGCCTCGATATCACGCTTATCGGCTTCCTGAGATCGGGGTCCGCGAACATCTACACTCATCCGGAGCGTATCACCGCGGACTGGGGCGAATAAGAGAATTCCATTTCATATGCGCAAGGAGGCGGGGATGAAGGAGCACGTCGAAAGGGTCGCCCAATGGATCGTCGATTCAAAGAGAGTGGTCGTTTTTGTCGGCGCGGGCCTGAGCACGGAGTCGGGTATCCCCGATTTCCGGAGTCCCGGAGGGGTGTGGGATAAGTACGACCCCGGGGACTTCGATTTCGGGCGGTTTCTTTCCAGCGAAAAGTCCCGGCAAACGTACTGGCGGATGGCGACGGAAATGTACGACTCCATGAAAAACGCACTACCCAATGCGGGCCACCTGGCAATCGCGGAGCTTGAGAAGCTGGGGAAGCTCGATTGCCTGATCACGCAAAATATAGACGGTCTGCACTTCAAGGCGGGCAATTCGCCGGAATCGGTGCTGGAGCTGCATGGGACGGCCATGCACGTGACATGCCTGGACTGCGGCAAGAGGTATGAGCGGGATGAAGTGCAGGACCGCCTTATCAAGGGAGAGAACGCCCCCAGGTGCCTGGCTTGCGGGGGGATACTCAAACCGGCCACCATCTCTTTCGGCCAGGCGATGCCGGAAAGGGAAACGGCGGAAGCCTACAGGCGGTCGGAGTCCTGCGATCTCTTCATCGTGGTCGGCTCGTCTCTCGTCGTCCATCCCGCCGCCGCCATGCCGGTTGTCGCAAAAAGGGCGGGGGCCAGGCTGGTCATCATCAATCGCGACGAGACCGCGTGTGACAACCTGGCCGACCTTATCATCCATGACCAGGCGGGCCCGGCGATGGCTGCGGTCCTCACCCGTGTAAGGCAACTTCTGGCCTGACGGACCTGACCGGTTGTTTTTGTCCTTCAGCGGTCCTAGACTATTTCGAAGGGGCAGGGGCGTCTTTTTGACGTGGAGGCCAGGGGCATCCCGGAAAAGGCGATGATCCGAAGGGGCAAACCCGGAAAGAGCGTCAGCACGAAAGGAGGAGTGACCCATTGAAGAAACTGAGATTCACGAACGTCTGGCTCACCGTCGGCCTGTTTCTGGTCGGGCTGGTGATGTGCGCCTCGCTGATGCCGAACCCGCCCGAGCTGACGCACGTTCAGGGGAGTGACAAGGTCATGCACGCCGCGGCCTACTTTATCCTGACTTTCTGGTTCGTTCAGATCTACGTCAGCAACCGGGTGCGGTGGGCCATCGGGTTCGCTTTTATCATGCTTGGCGTCAGCATCGAGTATCTTCAGCGTATGAGCGGGTATCGTGTCTTCGAATACGGTGATATGGCGGCCAACACGGTGGGGGTGCTCTGTGCGCTGCTCGCGGCCCAAACCCCCTTGGCGAGAGGCTTGCTGGTGGTGGAAAAGTGCCTGCTCCGCCGTGTGCGATAAGCGAGTCAGGGCAGCGGCCCTTCCGTGTCGCACGAAAGGGCCGCTGCGCGGGTATGCAAAAAAGAGGGGATACCCTCTTCGTTACGTTAGTACTGGAAGGGCGTGGGTATCTTCCTGACCTTCTCCTGGGCCTTCCAATAGTCGATGCGTTCCTTTATGAAGCTTAGCCATCCGTCGACCTCGGCTGCCTTGTAGCCCTTGGACACCATATCTTTTTTGAAATCGGCGATCACGGGCTGCACGGCCTTGACCCACCTTGCGCTTTCGGCGTCTGACAGGGGTATCATCTTGCCGCCCTGCTTGATAAAATAATCCCTGCCTTCGATGTCGATGTTGTTAAAGCCCACCGCGTACTGCTCCGCGAACTCCTTCGAGACGTCGGTGAAGACCTTCTGGACGTCCGGGGGCAGGCTGTTCCATCTTTGCTTGTTCATTATCAGGTAGAAGGCGTAGACGCTGCCGACCTTCCATGATTCCGTGTTGTACTTCAGGAGCTCGCCCGTCTTGAACCCCTTATACGTCTCCATCGTCAGGTAGGCCCCATCCACGACGCCTCTCCTGATCGCCTCGTAGAGGTCGGGCGTCTCGATCGGCATCGGGACCGCACCGAGGGCTTTCACTATGTCTCCGCTCCTGCCGGTGCCCCTGATCTTCATCCCTTTCATGTCTTCCAGGGTCGATACCGGTTTCTTCACGGTCTGTATGACGTTTACCGGGCTCGTGGTGAAGAACAGGGTATGGTACGTATCCCACTCTTTGTGCTTGAACTTTTCGTAGAAATCATTCGCCACGTGCGTGGCAATCCAGCTGCTGGGAAACCCGAGGGGCAGCTCCATGATCTCCATGACCGGGAAACGGCCTCTCGAATACGAGCAGTGTGAGAAGCCGATGTCCGCGACGCCGGTGGCGACCCCGGCGGCCATCTTCGTCGCCGACAGGAGGGTGCCGCCGGTGAACGGCGTTACTTCCACCTTGCCGCCCGACTTTTTGGTGACTTCTTCACAATACTTGGTCAGCAGCGTCGAAACCATGTGCACCGGCGGATGGTAGGCCGCGGCCTGGAGCTTGATCGGAGCTGCGGCGTAGGCAGGCGCATACGCAACGCACAAGAGCGCGACGGCACATACAACGAACACCATCTTTCTTCCCATAATGCTTTTACCTCCTTGCATTACCAGTGTAATAAATAATCCGGCCATTTCAAAAAGCCTTCCTTCTTACTTAAAGAAGAGCGAAGGGAGCCACAGCGCAAGCTGCGGGAAAAGGAACATGAGACCCCAGACAACCACGAGCGACAGAAGGAAGGGCATAACGCCCTTATATATCCTGCCCATGGGCTCCTTTGTGATGTTCTTTACCACGAACACACATATGGCCACGGGAGGGATAACCACGCCGATCATGACGACGACACCGATGGTGATGCCGAACCAGATGGGATTGAAACCGAGCTTGATCACCGCCGGGTAAAAAATGGGCGTCGCCAGTATCATGAACGCGAGGTCGTCTATGAAAGAGCCGCCCAGCTCGTATACCAGGCAGATCATTATCATGATTATGTAGCGATTAAGGGGAAGAGCGACCACCCAGTCGGCCACGGCCTGGGGGATACCGGTCACCGCGATGAAGTGGCCCAGTATCGTCGAGCCCGCGATGAGCATGAGCAGCATGCCCGCCGTACCGAGGGCTTCGGAAAGAGAGGCGGCGTACTTCCTGAAGGTCATGTTCCTCTTGGCCACCGAGAGCACAAGCACGGCGAAGGTGCCGATAGCGCCTGCCTCCGAGGGCGTAAAGAAGCCCGCCATGATCCCTCCGACGACCACCAGGAAGACGATGAGTATCCAGAGGACTTCCGGCAGGGACCTCATCCTTTCGCCCCACGTCGACTTTGCCGACCTGGGGGCGATCTTCGGGTTGATCCTCGCCCATCCATAGATGATGCCGATAAAAAAGCAGGCTATGATGAGACCGGGGATGATCCCGGCGAGGAAAAGCTGGCCTATCGATTGCTCGGTGAGAATGCCGTATATGATGAGGACGACGCTGGGTGGTATGATCACGCCCAGGGTCCCGACGGTCGCGACGATGCCGGTCGAGAGTCTTCTATCGTAACCGTACCGGTCCATTTCCGGGATGGCGACGGCTGCGAATGTCGCGGAAGTGGCGGCCGAGGAACCGCAAATCGCCTTGAAGCCCGTCGCCCCGAGGACCGTGGCCATGGCGAGGCCGCCGGGGATATGGCCGATAAACTTGTGGGCGGAGTTATAGAGCCTGACGGCGATGCCGGCGTGAAAACCGATCTGCCCCATCAGGATAAAGAGCGGGAAAACCGTGTACCCATAGTTTGTCATGACGTCGAACATGTCCCGGCCCAGCAGGTTCATGGCGGGGGACAATCCCTTGAGGTACGCGAAGCCGACAAAGCCGAGCAACGCCATGGCGAAACCCAATTCTATGCCGGTCGCGAAAAGCATCAAGAGTACGGCCAGAGATACGAGGCCCAGGGTAATCTCATTCATAGTCGCCTCTCCAGATTTTTACGATATCGTACATGAATACCAGACACTCGAGGAAGCAGCAGACCCCCACCCCGTAAGCCACGGGGAAAAAGGGTATCCTGATGGTGGACGAGACTTCGCCCGAAAGGTGGAATTCATTCCCGATGCTGAACAGGTTGTATCCTATGAGGACAAAGAGGCCCAGGCAGAGCAGCCTGGTCACCGTGTTCATTACGGCCTTGCCCTTCGGGGGAAGGCGCTCCAAAAGAAATTCCATATACACATGCTTGCGCTCTATGGAGACCTTCGGTATCGGAAAGCCGATCACCAACGCCAAGCATAGGGCGACGATCTCATACGTGCCGATGAGGGGATGTCCCCCTGCCCGCCCCACCACGTCCGCCACGGTCAGGAACATCATGAAGCTGAGAGCGATCCCGCCGATAACGGTGACTACCATCCTCACTATTCTAAAGAAGCCATCGACTACAACACCCATAATACCTCCTTCACGAAAAGTCCCCGCGCCTTTTCGCCGATATGCCCGAAACCTGTCCGATCTGAACACTCTCGTTTATTGCGGCCGGAAGCGCCGGCTCGGGTTTGGCGCCGCGGCGACCATTCGTCAACCACCTTCTTTCACTTAGTAGATAGGCGTTTCATGCAATGAGACACCTTCAGGTGTCTTCTATGCACAAAGCCTGCCAAAAGTATCACGCGTTATTTCAAGCGGTTACGGGTCTCGGGGGAATGTTTTGCGGAGATATCTGGACTATATTTCAGATGGGTCAGGTATACTGTCGCATTGGACAGGCAGGCGTTTTATCGGGTCTTTTCGGGCGGGCCGGGGATAGGGGGACCCGCCCGAAAGACTTTCCGTGCACGGACCGGATCTCTACCTCAGTCCGTCCTCTCCCTTGGCCTCTTCCTTATTGAGTCCACCCACCCTGGGATGCGGTCTGCCCCCGCTGGTGACGGCGACGGCGACGAGGATTTCGTCCCCCCTTGGCGCGTCGTTCACGGAGACCGTCATGCCGTCGAAGTGGGAGCGCACGAAGGCCGCGTCCTTGAAATGCAGGGGGATGTCTATCCCGTCCCCCATCCTCCCGACCTTCTTGACGGAAGGGATTATGGCTTTTCCGCCGCCCACGGCGGCCCGCAGGGGCGTGCCCAGTTTTGGGTGGAGGAGGGCCGCCGCATGCTCGTACTCACCTTTTTCCCCGACTATCGCGGCCTTGCCATAGCTCTCGGGCGACCGCCCCTCCAGCGCGGCAACCGCCCTCTCGCCGAGGACCCTTCCCAGCTCCTCACCGTCATCGATGAGGACCGTCAGGTCTTCCTGGTATACGCCCGCATAGGGGTTCTTTATGACGGCGATGGCCGCCACCTTCCTGACCGGCTTTTCGACCTTTTTGGCGCCGTCGATGAATATGTCCTCAACAACGGTGACAAGTTTCCTTACTTCCATGGGACACCTCCAGTTTTACGCTGCTTTTGCCGTCGATGGTGTGCATCGTGCACCCTTTCAGGATAACAACGGCGTCATCGATAACCCCCGCCGATTTCAGTCTTGCCGCTTCTCGCTCACCCTTCGCCACGGCGGCGGCGACCGCATCAGCGCCCAGGCAACCCCTGTCAACGGTCACGAGTTCGTCGGGTATATCGGTGAGCGGGTCCAGCTCCCGCGCCTTTCGCCTCACGACCCCGGCCGACTCCACGCACGTTCTGTTCGCGATGAGCGTTGCCGCGGCATCCGCCAGGGCGGCCGTTTCGGCCATGACACTTACGATGTCCGCGAGACCGAGGGTAAAGCTCCTTCCGCCGAAGCCGCTCGTCGCTACTCCAAAAAAGCCGGTTCGCTCCACCTTCAGCACATAGGGCGTGGGGACGCCGCTGCCTATATCCGCGATCCCTATGCTCATCACCCGGCCCGATCTGTTGCATATGGATATGTCGCCGCCGTTATTCACGGAGAGCACGTCGGTCTCCGTCGTTAAGGAGAGGTGCTCTTTGACCAGGTCGGCGACTGCGCCCGCCACCGCGGCCATGGGTGTGAGCGTCGCTTCATCGACGGCCTTGACGGCCCCGATCATCCTCTTCGCCGCCTCCGGCAGGTAGTCCGTCTTCTTTATCCTGTATGCCTTCAGCCTCAAGATAGGGAGGGCTTCCCTGATCTCGTGAAGGACCTGCCCCACGTACGCCTCGATCTCCCGGCGCTCGAAAGGGAATGCCTTTCCTTCCCTCTCTCCCGCGATCACCATCGTGGCCGGGCCGACCTCGATCAGCATCTAACGCCCTTTGCGCTTCAGTACCTTATCGACGGGCTCCATCGAATCGATGTGGCCCCCGATGTCGGCAAAAGTGTCCTTTCGCATCGTATACTCGACGGGCAGCACGAATGACGGCGTGGGAGAGAGATAGATACTGCCGTGCTTGATCTTTCCCACATCCACCAGGAAATTTATGCCTCCCCCGGGAAAGATGAAGGGCCGCGCTCCTCCTATGGTGATCGCCACCCTGCCCTCGTGCACCGCCCTCGTCAGCTTTATGGGGTTCTTCGTCACACCGGCCCGCGCCGACCCGCCCACGCCCGCCGTAAAGACCGCGCTGACCGTCGAGAATTCGCAGGAGTCGCCCAATACGCTGATGAATTTCTTCGCCTCCGGGGTCGGCTCCTCCTTCGCCAGGGCGCCCTTTTTCATCCTGTAGAAGGCAACGTTGCGGCCCGTCGTCTCCGTGATGAGAAGGGTCATACCCTCACGAAAGCCTTCCTTGTCTATCCCGGAGATGACGTCCAGGGGCTCGGTGATGTCCGTGCCGCCCCATCCCTTCCCCTTGCCGACGAAGTACCTGCCGTCGGTGCTCTTCAGGCCGACTATCGACACGCCCGACCGTGGTTTGCCGATATGTTTTCCCGAGGGATGCTCGCTGAAGAGGCCGGTGATGTGACCGTCGAGCACGACGACCTCGTCCGCGGCGCGGGCCATATACGGCGCGAACAGCCCCGATACCGCGCTGCCGCAGCCGACGCGCATCCGTTCCTCCAGCGTCCCGTTGATCTTGGGCGCCTTGCCGAGGGCGATCTCGATGGTCGACCCGTCTTCGACCTCCATGGTGACCCATTTGCCTTGCAGCAGCTCCAGCATGACCCTGGCCGCGAACTGCCCGTCTTTCGAGGTCAGCGTGTTGACCCCGCCGAGGGAAAGCATGACCGAGCCGTACTCCTCGGTGCACAGATGGCCCACGTGGCGTTTCCCCTTGCGTTTGACATAGATGCGCTTCGCTTCTTCCCCCACGAAACGGTCCGTGTCTATCTTTACCTTCATGCCGCTGTAGCTCAGGGGGGCTTCCGTCACCACCGTCACGATGTCGATGCCGCCCCTCACGCCGCTTACGATGAAGGGGGAAGGCTTGAAATCGGGATAGGTGGTGCCCGCGCCGATGCCCGTGAGGAGCGGCCGCTCGATGAGCGACGCATCGGCCGACTCCACCAGGTCGGCCACTTCCTCGAAGGAATGGACCCTGGCCTTCCGGCCGATCACGCCCGCCTCGTTATAGTAGCGCATGCAGGCGCCGAAACCACCCTCCGGTATCCTGCAGCCGATGGGACAGGCAATGCAGACGGGTGAGCCGTCGCGGGATTCCGGGGTAAATACCTCTTTCGGGCAAACCTTCATGCACGTCTTGCATTCGACGCAGCCCTCCCCCATCCGCACCTTCTTCTCCTCGACCGTAAGGATGCCGAGGGGACAAACTTCCCCGCATATGCCGCAGCCCGTGCATTTGGCCAGGTCAATCTTCATGCCCTTTCTCCCGCGTGACAAGCCGGTCTTGCCTGCTTTTTCATCTATTTCATGGTTATCCGCCTCACCGGAGGCGGCGTATTCCTGCTCACTTCCACCTTGACCACGCCGTCTATCAGGACGGCCGCGACGCCCGGGATGTCGCCTATCTCGATGGCCCCTTTGGCGTCCATCCCCGCCGACCCCATGGGGGCGTCGATCACCTGCAGGTCCGCGGCCTCACCCGCCCTGACCAGACCCTGGCCTAAGGAAAAGACGGCCTTCGTATTGCCCGTGGCGCAGCAGACGGCGGTCTCGGCGGGGATCGCGCAGAATGCGGAGATCAGGTTGATCATCCTCCATATGCCGAGCGGCACGATGCCCGTGCCCGAAGGTGCGTCGTTCCCTATGATGAGGCGGGAGAGCATGCCCTTTTCTTTCAGGAAATTGGTCACTTCCACCGCCGAGCGGGGATTTCCGCAGTGGACGATCTCGAATGCGCCTTCCGCCTTCTCGATCACCCGCTTCGCCTCGGGAATGGGGATGCTCGTCGGCCCGCCGTTGAGATGGCACACCACCGTCGGACTCGCCTCGAGCACGTCGTCGCACGTGACGGTCGAGCTTCCGGGGATCGATGTCCCACCCACGTGCATGAGTACCTTCATGCCGTACTTCTTTGCCCACTCGGACATCTCGCGCGCTTCCGACGCCGTTTTCACCGTGCCGAGGCCGATCTCTCCCACGAGCCAGACGCCTTCGGCCGCAAGCTCCCTGAAATCCTCTTCAAGAAGCCCCTTCTCCAGGATCAGGGCGCCGCCATAGACCTTCACCCCGCCCGGACGGCTCGCCGCGAAAGATTTGTGCGCCAGCAGCGCCAGCGCCTTCGTCCCCTGCCTGTCCTTGGGCCTGCCCGGCAGATGGACCTCTCCCGCGGAGATCATGGAGGTGACGCCGCCGTGCAGGCTGCTCTCGATGAAGCCGAGCTGATTCTGCCTCGGGGTAAAATCGCCGAAGACCGGATGCACATGGGAGTCGATGAGGCCGGGACAGACGGTCATCCCGTTCACGTCGATCGTCTTGTCGCCCTGAGCGTTTTGCCCCTTCTCGACGCCCTTTATCCGCCCGTCTTCGATGATGATGGAAAGGGGGCCTTCCAGGAGAGGCGCCCCGATGTCGCCCGTAAATAACGTCCCCACGTTTGCCAAGACCAGTCTCATGATCCGCCTCCTCTCATTTTGTCGTCTTTTTGCTTTCGATCAACCCCTTCAGCCGCTCCACGTGACACGGCAGCTCGTACACATGTACGCCGACCGCGTCCGTGACGGCGTTGACGACGCTCGCGGCTTGGGGGATAAGCGCCGGCTCCCCCACCCCTTTTGCGCCAAAGGGACCCGTGGGCTCCTCATCCTCCACAAGGAACACCTCGACCCTCGGCATGTCCAGGGAGGTAGGGATATAGTACGCATCGAAGGACGCCGTCTTGCCGGGGATAAACTCCTCCATGAGGGCGAGCCCGACGCCCATCGCGACCCCCCCGCATATCTGCCCCCTGATGGCCTTGGGGTTTATGCTCTTTCCCACGTCGTGGGCCGCGTGGACCTGCTTCACCCTGCACGCGCCCGTCGCCTCTTCCACCTCGACCTCGGTCATATGGCTGGCGAAGGCGTAGGTGGCGTAAGGGATGCCCTGGCCGGTGGCCTCATCCAGACCGGAGGCGGGCGGGTTAAAGAACCCCTCGAACAAGAGCCTGCCTTTGTCTTTCGTTGCGCGATAGATGTCGCCGAGCGCCCTCCCCCTGTGATAGTATCCCGCCTCATCGAGGAACGCCCTCAAGCCGAGCGCGGCTTCCTGGACCGCCTTTCCCGAGATATAGGTTTGCCTGCTCGCGGACGATGAGCCCGCGTCCTTCGAGGTATCCGTGTCGCCCCTGTCGAGGAGCACGTCGCTCCGGGCCACCCCGAGCGTCTCCAGGGCGATCTGCAGGAGGGCCGTGTCCGACCCCTGGCCTATCTCGCACGCCCCCGTGTGGAGGATCACCCTTCCCTCTTCCCCAAGCTCCACGAGGGCATTGGCAGGATTGGCCACGCCCGTGTTGCCGATGCCGTAATACATGCACCCGAGACCGAACCCCGAGCCCTTCTTCGTTTTCTGCCGTGCCCTCCAGAAGGGCTCGATCTTTTTCAGGGTCTCCACGAAGCCGGCGCTCGCGGATAAGACCTGGCCGGTGGCCGTGACCGATCCCCGCTTCAGGCCGTTCCTGATCCGTATGTCGATCGGGTCCATCCCGAGCGCTTCCGCCACCTCGTCGAGCTGCGATTCGTGGGCGAATGCCAGCTGCGGGACCCCAAAACCCCTCATGGCCCCGGAAACGGGATTGTTCGTGTAAAGGAGCTTGCAGTCGGCCCAGACGTTCGGCACCTCGTACGGTCCGGTCGCGTGGACCGCGACCCTCAGACAGACCGCGTCGCCATAGGAGGCGTACGGCCCGGTATCGCCCGTGATATCCACCTTCACCGCGGTCAAGGTGCCGTCCTTCCTCGCCCCGGTCTTGTAGTCGATGGAGAGGGGGTGCCGCTTCGTGTTGGAAAGGAAGCTCTCTTCCCTCGTGTAGCGCATGAATACGGGACGCTTGAGGAGGTGGACCGCGAGGGCGAGGAAGCCCTCACAGGTCACGTCGAGCTTGCCGCCGAAGCCGCCGCCCGTCGTCGCCTGGACGACCCTGATCCGCTCTTCCGGGATGGCAAGGAGCCGGCTGATCTCCACCCTCTTGTAGTGGATATTCTGCGTCGACGACTTGATGACGATCCGTCCGCCTTCGTCCACGTACCCGATCCCCGCCTCGGTTTCGAGGAAGGCGTGGTCGATCCAGGTCGTCCGGAACGTGTGGGCCACGACGACGTCGGAGGCCGCGGAGCCCTTCTCCACGTCGCCTTTCCGCACCTTCTTGTATGCCATGAGGCTGCCCGTGTCGTAGATCTGGCGGCCCTTACCCGTCGCATCGGGTTCCAGGACCGCATCGATCTCCCCGTAGTCGATCCTGACCCGTGCCGCGCCCTCGCGGGCGACGGCCTCATTCTCGCCTATGACGACGAGTATCGGCTCTCCCACGTAGCGGACCCGGCTTTCGGCGAGGAAGGGCTGGTCCTTCCGCAGCGCCCCAAAGGTATTCTGACCGGGGATATCCTTATGGCTCACGACGCGGAGCACTCCCGGCACGGCATAAGCCCCCGATACATCGACATCGCGCAGCAGCGCATGGGGTTTCGTGCTCCTCACCACGCAGGCGAAGAGCATGCCTTCCATCCGCAGGTCGTGGGCGAACCCGGCCGTTCCGAGCACCTTCGCGAGGGCGTCCACCCTGTCGAGGTCCCTTCCTATGAACATGAGTCGCCCCCGAGCACCGACAGGAGGAGGTCCCTCACCACCGGCAGTTTGTAGGCGAAGGAAGGCCGCATCCCACTGATGCGCCGTATCTCGTCGAGCACCATCTTCACCGCTTCCTCCACCACGGGCCTTTCCCGCCCTTTCCCGGCAAGGAACGCCTCCGCCTCCCGCGGCCTGAAAGGCACGGGGGTGCAGCTTCCCACGGCAATCCTCACATCCTTGAAGACGCCGTCCGCGTCATTCAGCGCCCATGCGAGGGAGAGGCGGGAGATGGCCCACCCCGCGCGTTTGGCGACCCTCCGGTAGCCTTCGTTGTAGCCGGCGAGGGTGTCTGCCTCCACGGAAGTAAGGATCTCGTGCTTTCCAATCGTCGTCCTGTAGGGCCCGGTGATGAACCGCTCCAGTTTCTCGCTCCTCATCCCGTCTATCGATTCGAGGGTGACCACGGCATTGTGTACGAGGAGGGGGGCGATGGAGTCGGCGGCGGGCGACGCGTTCACCAGGTTCCCTCCCAGGGTGCCCATGTTCCGCACCTGCGGAGAGCCGACGGCCGAGCAGGCAGCCGCGAGGCCGCCGCACGTCTTCGCGATGGCCGGGTGCGCACCGATGCGGGCGTGGGTCATGCCGCTGCCTATGCGCAATGTGCCGCCCCGGTCCTTCACGCCCGAAAGCTCGGCCGCGCCCGTCAGGTCGATCACGTAACGGTGGGTCTCGCCCTTCTTCATCCTCACGAGGAGGTCCGTGCCGCCGGCGAGGAGCGCCGCGCCGGCCAGGGACGCCAGCGAGGTGAGGGCTTCCTGTTTGCTATGAACCGCTATGTATGAAAACGGGGGCAGCATCTTTGATCGCCTCTATGATCTGGACATATCCCGTGCACCTGCACAGGTTGCCGCTCATGGCCTCCCTGATCTGCTCGTCCGTCGGCTGCCGGTGTTTCAGCAGCAGGCTGTAGCCGACAAGGAGCATGGCAGGGGTGCAGAAGCCGCACTGTACGGCGCCGTGGGAGATAAACGACTCCTGGAGGGGGTGGAGAAGGTCCGCGTGGGCAAGGTATTCCACGGTCAACACGTCTCTGCCTTCCACCTTTGCCGTAAGGGTGAGGCACGCGTAACAGGGCTCGTTATCGATGAGGACGGTGCACGTCCCGCACTCCCCGATGGAGCACCCTTCCTTGACACTGGCGATGGAGAGCCTCTCGCGCAGGGTATGGAGGAGCAGCTCGTTCTCCTCCACGTCACACGTTGTCGTCTTGCCGTTCAGGGTGAACCCGACCCTTTTCATCTTCCTCTTCCTATATCGCCAGATAAGATTTTTTGATGTAATCGTCGTCGATCAGGTCTTCACTCCTCCCCTCGAGGGCGACCCTGCCGTGCTCCAGGACGTAGGTCCTTTCGGTTATGGCCAGCGTCTGGAAGACATTCTGCTCCACCAGTAATATGGCGACTCCCGTTTCGTGGATCCGCTTGATGTGCTGGAATATCTGGAGCACGATGGACGGCTGCAGACCGAGGGAAGGCTCGTCGAAGAGGATGAGCTTGGGGCTGCTCATGAGCGCCCTGCCTATGCAGAGCATCTGCCGCTCCCCCCCGCTCAGGGTCTTGGCTTTTTGGGTCAAACGCTCCTCGATGCGCGGGAACATCCCGAAGACCTGCTTCATCATCTCCTTTATCTGTTCGGGTCTCGTGTAGCCGCCCAGGTAGAGGTTGTCATAGACGCTCATCTCGGGGAAGACGGATGCCCCCTCCGGGACAATGGCGATGCCCTGGTCGATGATCTTTTCCGTGTTCATGCCCTTCAGGTCGAGGCCGTCCAAAAAGATGCCGCCGCCGTCATGGTTCCTGCCTGCCTTCACGAGCCCCAGCACGCTCTTCAGCAAGGTGGACTTGCCGGCGCTGTTCGGCCCTATGATCGAGACAAGCTCACCCTTCCCGACCGTCACGTCCATGTCGAAGAGCACCTGGACGTCGCCATAGTATGCGTCGAGGTGCCTTATACGGAGCATATCTTTTCCCCCAGGTAAGCCTGGATCACCCGGTCGTCGCTACAGACCTCGACGGGAAGGCCCTCACCGATCTTTTCCCCGTAACTCAGCACTATCAGCCTCTCGCAGACACCCATGATCGCCTGCATGATATGCTCCACGATGATGAGCGTCTTCCCTCTTTTCTTCAGCTCCCTTATGATCTCCATCCCTTCTTCGAGCTCCCTGGGGTTCAGGCCGGCCAGGTTTTCATCCATCAGGATCAGGTCTGCCCCCGTGCCGAGGGCACGGGCCAGTTCCAGCCTCCTTCTCTTCGCCAGGGAGACCTGTGTCGACCGCATATCTTTCACGTCCGCGATGTTGAGGAATTCCATGATCTCCTCGGCCTTGCTCTCAGACGCTTTCTTCGTGAGGTTACGGCCGAACATGAGCGCGATGAGCACATTCTCCTTCACCGTCAGGGTCAAAAAGGGATGGACGACCTGGGACGTCTTCGTGATGCCCGTCCGGCAGATGCGGTGGGGTGGAAGGTTCCTGACGCTCTTGCCCTTGAAGACGACGTCGCCCCCGTCGGGCCTGTAGATGCCGACGATCACATTAAAGAGGGTGGTCTTGCCGGCCCCGTTCGGCCCTATGATGCCGACTATCTCGCCTTCCTCCAGGTCGAAGCTCACGTTGTTGAGGGCCTTTAAGGCCCCGAAGTTTTTTTTGAGGTCCCTCACCGCAAGAAGGCTCATTTCCGGAATCTCCTGAAAGAGAGCAGCCCGATGAAGCCGCTTGGCACGAATATGACCACCACGAGGAGGATGACGCCCAGCATGAGGAGGTACGTATAGAGCAGGCTGGCGCCTATGGTCTCGTTGGCGATGCTGAGCACGACGGCGCCGATGACGGGGCCGAAGACGGTGCCGATGCCGCCGAAAAGGGCCATGATGATCATGTGGATCGTATGGGTCACACTGAAGACGTCCAGGGGGCTGATGTAGGTCAGCCAATAGGCGTTTATGCCGCCCAGGACGCCGATCATCACGCCGGTAACGGCGTAGACCGACACCTTGCTGCGCTGGGTGTTTATCCCCGCGAGCTCCGCGGAATTCTCCGCCTCCTTGATGGCCTTCAGGGCATACCCGAATTTGTTCCTGTCCGTGAGAAAAACGACGAAAACGATGAGGCCGACCACGACAAGGAAGGTATAATAGAAAAAGGTCTCGTCATGGGCGATGGGCAGCGTGATGCCGTGGCTCCCCTCGAAGAGGGTGATATGAAAGGTCCTGTCGAATTCGAGCACGATCTGGCTGACGGCCTCGGCGAATGCCAGGGTCGCGATGCCGAAGTAGGCGCCCCGGAGCTTCATCGTGTGCTTCCCGATAAAAATGGCGATCGCGCCCGACAGGAGCCCGCTTATCACGACGGCGGGGAAAAAGGGCAAGCCCGCCTTCGTCATCAATAACGCCGTGGCATAGTTCCCTATGCCGAAATAGGCGACGGCGCCGAAGTCGATGTAGCCGGTGAAGCCCGAGGTAAGGTTCCATGCGGAAGCCAGGCCGATCCAGAGAAATATCATGGAGAGGGTCCGGTAGTAGTAGCCTTCCAGCTTCAGCGCGGGAACGAGAAGGAGGGCAAGGAAGACGGCGATCCACACGATCTGCTTTCTCATTCGACGATCCCCTTACCCAAAATGCCCTGCGGTTTCAGCACGAGGATAATAAAAAGGAGAATAAAGGTTATGGCCATGGAAAGGCCCGAGTTCAGGTAGGTGGCGGTCAGCGACTGAATGACGCCAAGGAGCAGGCCGCCGACCAGCGCGCCGGGGATGTATCCCATACCCCCGAGCACGACCACGCAGAAGGCGATGATCGTGTAGGGGAGCCCCATCTGCGGATAGATCACGAAGTGCGTGGAGATGAGGCCGCCGGCAAGACCGGTGATCGCGGCCCCGAGGGCAAAGGTGAGGGCATACACCTTCTTGATGTCGATGCCCACGAGACGGGCCATTTCCTTGTCCTGGCTCGCCGCGCGAATGGCTTTCCCGTACCGGGCTTTTTCCAGGAACAGGTAGACGCCGAAGGTCGTGCAGATGGCGATGAGGAACGTNNGAGCCGCGCGATGGGTATGGTAATGGGACCCAGGGAAAAGCCTATGCCGGAGTAGCTCGTGGTAACGGTCCTGAAATCGGCGCTCCAGAGCAGGAGCGCCAGATTGCTCAGGATAAGATGGACGCCGAAGGTACACAGGTACGACATCATGGGAGGCGCCTCGACCACCCGGTTTATCACGAACCTCTGGATCACGTAGCCGATCACCCCGGCCGAGACGATGGACAGGGGAAGGGTGACGAAGGGGTCTATATGGTAGAGGGTGTAGAGCCAGTAGGTGGTGAAGGCGCCTATCATGATCAGCTCGCCATGGAAGATATTGACGATATTCATGACGCCGAATATGAGCGAGAATCCGCTCGAATAGGCGGCGTACACACCTCCCATGAGAAGGCCCGTGACAAGGGCCTGAATGAAGAGAGCCATCAGGTTACTTTCTCTCCTTCCACGGTTTCGCGGGGTAGAGCACCGGCTTTTCCGCCACTTCTTTCGGGAAGACGGTGGTCAGTTTTCCATTCTGCACCTGCACGGCTATGGGAGGGTGCTCGAGGTTGGCGCCGTCCGCGCCGAATTTTATCTTCCCGTAGCACGTCATGGAATCCATCTTGTGCAGTTCCTCCATGACCTTCACCCTGTCCGCTTCTTTCAGGGGAGGCGTCAGGCCCAGTCTCTCGACGGCCCACTGCTGCACGAGGGCGCCGCCGACGGAGGCCACTTCCACGTAATCGGGACTCCTGCCGAACCTCTTGGTGTAGTTGGCGGCCAGATCCCTTGCCGTGCCGAAGACGTCGTCTTTATAAGGCAGGTTGGGCGCCCATTCCGCCGCGGCAACCACGTATTCCGCGTCCTTGCCAAGGGACTTCACGAAATCGGGCACGGTCGGGCCATAGCTGAAGGCCACCAGCTTCGGCGTAAAATCGATCTCCTTGAGGGCCTTCATCGTGTTGAGGGCAACCATCAGATGGGAGCCGACGAGAAGCATGTCGGGGTTTTTCTGCTTCACCTTGTAGAGGAGTGAGGCGTAGTCGGTCAGGTTCAGCGGGAAAAGCTCGAAGCAGACGAGCTCTATGCCCTCTTTCTTCAGGTAGTCCTTGAAGCCTTCGGCCGCAAGCGAGGTAAAAAGGATGTCCGAACCTATGACCGCCGCCGTCTTCGGCTTGGGCTTCAGCACGCCGGCGATTTCCACGCATCCCCGGACCTCTTCGGTCGCCTTGCCGAGGGTCGAAAAATAATATTTGAAGCCGCGCTCGAAGAGCTTGTTGGAGCTCGCTCCCCCGGAGATCATCGGATATTTGTACTTTTCTGAAATGGCGCTCGCCGCAAAAACCGAATCGCTGCCGAAGCCTCCGAGGATCAGGTCGGCTTTCTCGATGGTGGCCAGCCTCTCCACGAGTTTCGCGGCCTCGGCCTTGTCGCTCTTATCATCGAAGAACATCAGCTCCACGGGGTACTTCTTGCCCTTCACCGTGATGCCGCCTTTGGCGTTGATGGTTTCCGCCCAGAACGTGTAGGCGTCCTTGACGAGGTTTCCGTCCCGTCCGAAGACGCCGGTGAGCGGCAGGGCGCATCCCACCCTGAACTTTACCGCCTGACCGTATGACAGATTCGGCACCACGAGGCAGGCAATGATACCGATCGCACATAGAACCTTCCAGTACCTCATAAGACCCTCCTTGTTTTTGACGGCGGGCAAAGCCATGGTACGCCTGCGTCTGTTTTTCCGGGGTTTACCCGGATAAACTTACACCCATCTGAGGGTGACGGTTTTCTCGTCCAGAAAAAGCTTGACCGAATCCATGCGTGACTTCGACATGCCGAAGAAAGAATCCTTCTTGGAGCCAAGGCCGAAGAATGAATAAGGCTGGGGGATGCCCGCGTTGACGCCCACGTTGCCGACCTCGCACTCCCTGATGAACTTGCGGGCCGCCTTGCCGCTCTCCGTGACGATGCACGCCGAGTGGCCGTAAGGCCCTGCGTTGATCCAGCTTATCGCCTCTTCGAGGTCACGGGGCCTCAGCAGGTTGGCGAGGGGGCCGAAGGCCTCCTCTTTCGCCAGGGGGTCCATATCGGGCGTCACGTTCTCGAAGATGCTCGGTCCAAGAAAATATCCCTTTTCATAGCCTTCCACGCGCGCGGTGCGGCCGTCGAGGAGGAGCTTCGCGCCGAGGCGGACGCCGCTCTCGATGAACTGCTCCACTTTCTCCTTCCCCTGTCTGGTCGTGAGAGGTCCGAGCTCCACCGATTCGTCGAGGCCATATCCCAATTTCATGATCTTCGACGCGGCGATAAAGGACTCCCTGATCTCGTTGTACCGCCTGTCGTCACCCAGGATGGCGACGTTGTCGGAGCCGAGGCAGCGCTGGCCCGACATGCCGAAACAGCCGCGAAGCAGGTAATTGACGGCTTTGTCCACGGGCGCGTCGGTCGTCACCACGATCCAGTTCTTCCCGTTCCCGTTGAGGGAAGAGCGCTTCCCGTAGTGGCCGCACAGCTCGAAAAGCTCCTTCGACACGCGCGTGGAGCCTATGAGGCCGACGCCCTTTATCCTGGGGTCGGAGAGGATCACCTTGTTGAGCTCCCTGTCGGGTCCCATATGGAGCAGGTTGATCGCGCCGGGCGGAAGGCCGACTTCCGCGGCGACCTTCATCAGGGAGTCCGCGGCGACCGGGTCCTGCCTGCTCGGCTTGACGATCACCGTGCAGCCGCAGGCGAGGGCATAGGGTACGAAGGACGACCAGGCGTGGGTCGGAATGTTGCCCGGCGTGATAATCAGGAAGACGCCGGCGGCCTCGCGGATCTGGTAGCAGTCGATGCCTGTCGCCAACTGGTCGACATGCTCTCCCCGATAGGGGCCGAACATGGAGCCGCCCGCCGCCTCGACGTTCTCGACGATCCTGGCGCACGTACCCCTTCCTTCGTCGATGGTGCAGCCGTGGTCCTGGACGAGGATGCGCGACATCCATTCGGACTTCTCGGCGCACTTCTCCCGCAGGGTAAATACCTTCTTCGCCCGGTCCCTGAAAGGCACGTCCTTCCACTTCTTAAAGGCCGCATACGCGGCGGCGATCGCGTTTTCCACATCGCTGCGCGAGGCGAACCCCGCCTCGGCGATGACCTCGTCCGTGGCGGGGTTCGTGGTCTCGAAGTACTCCCCCGTGCCCGCGTCCACCCACTCACCGTTGATGTAATTCTTCAACCTGCCGTAATGTTTTGCGACTTCAGGCACCACTGCCATTTTTTCCTCCTGCAATTATTGGGGTTCAGCACCCCCTCCAGCGGCACTGCCGCATGGAGCCTCCCCGCTCATAGGATAGATCGGATGGGGAGTTCGTTCATCATCCCTTCTCTTCTCAGAACGTGGGCGGCGTGATCACCCAGACCACGATCGCATCCTCGTCTCTCCTGTTATTCCAGTCATGAGGGACCGCGGAGGAGAAGTAGAAGCTGTCGTTCTCCTTGACCGCGTAGACCCTGTCTTCCAGCTTCAGCTCCAACTCCCCTTTCAGCACCAGGCCAAATTCTTCACCTTCGTGGCAATAGGAGCCGCTGGAGCCNNATAGTAGCCGCTGGAGCCTCCCCCCGGCTTTATCACCGTATAGAACGCCTGCATCCTCTTTTTGCCCACGACCCGGTTAAGGGACTGGATGCGCGCATCCCATCGGTGCAGCTGCATATCCACCCTCTGGTCGGCCCGCGTCACCACGTCGTCCTCATTCGGGGGGAAGGAGAAAAAATCGACGATATTGGCGTTCAGGGCATCGGCTATTTTTTTGAGGGTCGAAATGGAAGGGTCCGTCTTGCCCCTCTCGAGCTGGGATATGAGTGACGGCGTGCAGTCGACAAGCCCCGCGAGCTGCTTCATGGTGAAGGCTTTCTTTTCTCTCAGCTCTTTTATCCTGCCGCCTATGTCCACCGGTCTCCCGACTGCCTGACCACGGTTGATTTAACTACTTAAATCATACTTAACTTTAAAGCGCCGGTCAAGAAGACTTTTTTGCCTTATCCCCCGCCCCCTTGCGACGCCTATCCCCGATCCATATACTATACCATTGACGCGGCCGCATTCGACGGGTGCGTTATCCACTGCATGCAAAGAGGAATGACCTTATGGCCACGGAAGACAAAAGCACGCTCTTTCAGTTCCCCTGCTCCTACCCGCTGAAGGTGATGGGCAGGAATACGGTCGAGTTCTATTCGGCGGTAAGCGCCATCGTCGAGAAACATGTGGCCGCCGGTAACGGGATCACCTATGCCAGCCGGACGAGCAGCGGGGAAAAGTATCTTGCTATCACGGCCACCTTCGCGGCGGAGAGCGAGGTACAGTTATACGCGCTCTATAAAGAGCTGAACGAGCATGACCTGGTCCTGATGACCCTTTAATACCGGGCCCGCGCTCCTCACAGCTTATAGCCGAACTTCTTGAGCAGGTCGATCCGCCAGGCCCTGCCTTCCTCGTCCTCGATGGCTTTCGGCGGAAGGCCGTCTATGACGCCCATAACCCCATTGCCCTGTTCCGTCGACGCCACGACCATTTCCAGCGGATTCGCCGTCGCGCAGAAGATGCGGCAGACCTCCTGGATGCCTTTGATGGCGTTGAGGACATTAATGGGGAAACCATCCTTCAGGAATATCACAAAAACATGCCCGCACGCCAGGGCGAAGGCCGTCTCCGCCGCCCTCTTCTCCAGGTCCTTGTCATTCCCTTCATGGCGCACCAGGCGATGACCGCTCGCCTCCGAAAAGGCGATGCCGAATTTCAGATGGGGCGAAGACGCGACCAGCGCCTCGTAAAGGTCCGGCACCGTCTTGATAAAATGAGACTGCCCGATGATCACGTTCAATCCTTCCGGGATATCCACCCTGACGGTAGTGAAAGATACCATTGCTGCACCTCGTTTCGTCGTAGTTTTTATTTTTTGCCCGTTTCGCGGCCGGGTCGGACATGGCTTCGAACGGCCCTTTCGATTATTGACCCGATGCCGATAAATGTCAACAGGAAACCGGCCATGGCTAAAGGCGGCCCGGTCGGTCATGCCGCTCGCCCTTGCGCCGTCAGGCTACCGCGGCCTGGCCGGGCGGCCGTACGTCACGCCCGCGATAGGCTCGTCCATGATGGCCTGCCGCAGGGCGTCCAGGGTCGCCTGGCAGAGCAGCGTCACCTTGAGCTTCTCGTTCAGGGAAATGGAGAGCGACCGCACGTTGGTGTTCTCCCGGGAGAGGGCCAGTATCCGCGTCCTGATCCTGGAAAAACGGGTGTAGTGCGAGACGGCCTGGGCGAGGCCGGCATCTCCGTCCACCAGCGCGGTCAGGCCGTCCAGGTCCTTGCGGACCAGACCGTCTTCTTTTCTCATGGACGCTTCCATCCTGTCCATCTTCAGGTTCTCTTCCTCCGCGATATGCGGCGCCAGTGATGCCTGGATGCGAAGCGCGGCGGTCTCGGCCCGATAAGCCAGGAGCATTATCTTCTTTGCCTCCGGTGAATCGATGTGCGCCGTCACCATGCGGGAAAGGGCGGCGTTCATCTGCTCCACCTCCTGCGCGGCCGGACCGAACGCCAGGCCGTATGCCTTGAGGTTGGTGTTCCTGACCGCCAGGTCGAGCAGGCCCGTGTCGATGCGCTGGAATTCTGCGAAGGCCCGGGAAAACTGGGCAAGCAGGTCCCTTTCTCCCTGGGTGCCGCCCGTCTTCAGGATCTCCCCCAATTCCCCCCGTTCCCGCTCCACCACAGCCGTGGCTTCGCGGGCCCGGTCGGCGAAGACCTGGGAGTCCCGGTCGGTGATAGCCAGGACCGCGCTCTTTTCCGCCTCCGAGGCGGACGAGATACCCAGTTGCATCCTGCTCACGAGGTCGACCCTCCTGGCCTTGAAGGCGAGCTGCCGGGCGGGGTCCTCCGCTTTCTGGAAGTGGGCCACCGCGAGGATAAGGGCGAGCATGATTGCCGCCCCGGGGAGCATCCAGAGAATGGCCTTGATGCCGGGTTTGATGGTCATGGCGATGCCTCCGGGCCGATCGGCCGGTTATTCCGGACTGGACGCGATTCCGTCACACGTTGACCCTGATGGGCAGGATTACGGTGGTAATCCCGGCCCACTGGAGCCGCCTCTGTATGGCAAAGGCGGTCTCGTTATGGAGCAGCTTGTTGGCAAGCTGCTCGTGGCGGAAGACAAGCTTGCCGGTGAACACCGTGCACCGGGGGAATTCACGGGCAATCTTCTCCACCAGCTCGGTCGCCGCCTCCACCACGTCGGTGGCGACGTCCATGCGGTAATCCGCGGCGAACCCGTGTTTACGGGTCAGCCTCACGTATTTCTCGAGGTCGCCCCTCACCGCCCCTTTCAGGGCCTCCACCTCTTCCGCACCCTTGAAAGACCCCGAATCGATCTCCGCCACGGAGACAAAAATGTAGTTCTTGTAGAGGTCGGGAAAGTTGCGCACTATGGAGAGGAGCGTATGGAGACCGAAGCCGTTGAAGCCGGTCACCAACTGAATGGCCGTCATGGCGGAGGGGTCGACGGGCTCAGTGTTTACCGGCCCGTACGCGGGAATACCGGACAGGGCTTCGTCGAGCTCGCGGACCCCCTGCCTGACCTTCAGGTAATGGTGCTTGGTGAGATAACAGACGCCGATCACCGCTCCCGTGATCACCAGGGTAAGCCAGCCCCCTTCGCTGAACTTCTCGTAGACGGTCACCGTGAGGATGGTGACGCAGACGACAAAACCGATTATGTGGACCACGATGTGCTGCTTCCACTTCTCTTCCTTATGGCGGTTCTTCACGTAGAACCGGGTCATGCCGAACTGGGAGAGTGAAAACGTGAGAAAGACGTTGATGGAATACATGACGACCAGGGCGGAGACGGAGCCATGGGCATGGTAGAGGAGCAGGAATGCCGCCACGCCCATCACGAGAATGCCGTTCTGCATGGTGAGCCGCTCCGACAACGCGGCGAACCGCCTGGGGAACCACGAATCGACCGCCATGTTGGCCATTACCCTGGGGCCGTCGATGAAGCCTGCCTGGGCGGCCACGACCAGGAGCGCCCCCTCGGAAAGTATGGTAATGAGCGCGAGCCAGTAGCCGAAAGGCCAATTGAGAAAGACCTCACCCGCGAGGACGGCGTTGAGCGTCTTGCCCTCGGCGGGCGTTATCCGGAAAAGGAGATAGCAGATGAAAAGACCGCCCGCCGTAATGGCAAGGGAGGTCGCCATATAGAACATGGTCCTCTTTCCCGTGTGCACCCTCGGCTCGCGCATGATCTGGAGGCCGTTCGACACCGCCTCGATGCCCGTATAGGTACCACCGCCGAGGGAGAAGGCGCGCAGGAGCAGCGCGAGCATGGCGAACCCGCCCATCGTCTTCAGGTCGACCCCGAAGTTGGTGCGGAATTCTCCCGCCACAACGTGCACCTGGGGAATATGGCTGATCAGGCCGGTGCCGAGCAAGAGCACGTGGGTGACCACGAAGGTGATGAAGATGGGGGCGAGGAACTGGACCGACTCTTTCACCCCCCTGAGGTTGAGGGTCACGAGGACCAGGATCAGAAACATGGCGAAAGGCATCTTGAAGGGCAGGAGCTGGAGAGGGAGGAAACTGAAGATGGCGTCCGCGCAGGACGCGAGGGAAACGGTGATCGTGAGCATGTAGTCGACGAGGAGGGCACAGCCCGAGATCACGCCGGCCCCCGGCCCGATCGTATGGGTCGCCACGATGTAGCCCCCTCCGCCGTGCGGGAAATGTTCGATGATCCGCGCGTAAGCGTAGGAGATGATGAAGACCGTGAAAGCCGTGGCGAAGGCCAGGAGGATCGCCAGGTGGGTGTGCTGGCCAAGGGCCCTGAACGCCTCCTCCGGCCCGTACGATGAAGAGGAGAGCCCGTCGGCCCCGAGCCCGATCCAGGCGAGTATCGGTATCAGGGAGAGGTGGCGAAAAAGCGTGGTGTCCTTGACGTCGAGCGGTCTCCCTATCAGCTTGTGCAGTAACCTGTGGAGAATGCCGAAGTTCTCCTCCGGCTCGTCTTGAGCCATTTTCAGTGCACCTGCCCTTTCGGTGGTTTCTTTCGGTCTCTCTTTGGGAGGATCATTCCGGGGGGCACAATTTTTATCCCTGGGCGAGTATTCTCGTGCGACATCAAAACAGCGGGTTATAATTAACAACTTTTCCCAGGATGGTGTCAACCCTTCTTTAAGATAAGGTCCTGGGTTTTGCCTGAAAGGGCTTTAAGCGTCTTCAACTCTTTGTATACAACTCGGGAAGAATGACCGATGCGATATTTCTTACTTGACAAGCACCGGCCGACTGGATTAACGTTGACTGAACGAAGTTCAAAACCGTAAAACGGTCCCCCTCGGGGGGATGAACTCGAACGACACAAAGGGGGTCTTTTCTCATGAAGCGTTACGTGAAGGGTCTATTGAGCGTCTGCGCGATCGCGCTGTTCGTGTGCCTTCTCTCCGCACCGGCCTCGGCGCAATCGGTCATCAGAATGAAGTACGCGAACTTTATGCCGCCGTCCCACCCCATCACCCAGTTATCCGAGCAATGGTGCAAGGAGCTGGAGAAGAGGACGAACGGGCGCGTCAAGATCGCTTTTTTTCCCGCCGGCACACTCGTCTCGGCGAACCAGACCTATGACGGGATCGTGAAAGGCATCGTCGACATAGGCTTCGGCATCATGTCCTACACACCGGGCAGGATGCCTCTCTCGGAGGTGATCGTCCTCCCTCTCGGGTACAAGAGCGGCTTTCAGTCCAGTCATATGGCGAATGCCTTTTACCAGAAGTTCAAGCCGAAAGAGTTCGATGACGTGAAGGTCTTCTACCTCACCGCCCACGGTCCCGCCTTTTTCCATACAAAAGGACTGGTCACCAAGATCGAGGACCTGAAAACCCTCCGCATCAAGGGCGACGCAAACACATCGAAGGTGATCGCCGCCGCCGGCGCGGTACCCACCACGATGCCGATGATGGAGACGTATGACGCCATCAAGAGGGGCCTTGCCGACGGCGTGCTGAACCCTTTTGAGACATTGAAAGGCTGGAAGTTCGGAGAAGTCTGCAAGTACACCTACGTGAACTACGGCAGTGCGTATGCGAACGGGTTCTTCATCGCCATGAACAAGCAGACGTGGAATTCCCTGCCCAAGGATATCCAGCAGATCGTCGACAAGCTCAACGAAGAATGGTTCGAGAAACAGGCGAAGCTGTGGAGCTGGGTGGACGACGACGCCCTCGATTACGCGAAGAAGGCCGGCCACAAGATCACGTACGCGAGTCCCGCTGACGAAGTGAAAATGGCGGAAAAAATGAAACCCCTCTTCGATGCCTATGTGAAGAGCATGAAGGAGAAGGGCCTGCCCGGTCAGGAAGCGCTCACGTGGTGCCAGAATTATCTGAAGACCGCGCCGGCGAATTAAGCCTCTAGGACTTTTTGGCCCGGGGCCGGTATTGCCCCGGGCCGTTTTCTTCAATGCCTCTTCCTTTTTATGAGGGGGTGGCTCCGCGAGCTTTGCTCGTGGAGGGGGCGACGCCAGCCCCAATAATTGCTCAGGGGGACACAATGTGGTTGATCTTTGAACGAAGGTTGTGCAAGTTCCTTTTGATGATCGCGGGGATCACCCTCGCCTTCATGCTCATTTTCACGCTGATCGACGTAGTGATGAGGCTGGTGGCGAGACCGATCGTCGGTGACTATGAGATCATCTCCTTTCTTGGCGCCGTGGTGATCGGGTTTTCTCTCCCCTACACCTCGATGCTCAAGGGGCACGTCTATGTCGATATCCTGATCGATAAGCTGTCGAAGAATGCGGCAGACGCGGTAACCGTCGCGACGCGCGTGCTCAGTATCGCGCTCTTTCTCTGGATAGGCTGGAATTTCATCGTGATGAGCGTGGACCTGGTAAGGTCGAACGAGGTCACGCCCGTATTCAGGCTGCCGTACTACCCGATTTCTTTCGGGCTCGCGTTTTGCTGCATCGTTCAGTGTCTCACCCTCTTTTCGCAAATCGTCTCAACTGTGCGGAGGCCGGCATGAGTGACGTAACGATAGGTATTCTAGGCATATTTGTGCTGATGGCGATGTTCCTGACGGGCATCGAGCTGGCTTACGGCATGACCATGATCGGTTTTCTCGGGATCGCTTATCTGGGCAAATTCGGCGCCGCCTCCAATCAGGTCGTCAAAGATTTCTTCGACACCTTCACCTCCTATGGATTCACCGTGATCCCCATATTCGTGCTCATGGGCCAGGTGGCGTCGAACTCGGATATTGCGAAAAAGCTCTACAATTCAGCCGAGAAGTTCGTGGGCCACATCCCCGGCGGCATCGCGATGACCACCGTCGTGGGGGCGACCCTCTTTAAGGCCATGTGCGGCTCGACACTTGCCACGTGCGCCACCTTTGCGGGTATCGCAATCCCCGAGATGACCCGGCTCGGGTACAACAAGAAGCTCTCCCTCGGCGTCGTCGCCTCCGTCGGGACACTGGGGATGCTGATCCCTCCGAGCGTTTCCCTCATCATCTACGGCATCGTCACCGAGCAATCCATAGGCAAGCTCTTTCTCGCCGGCGTCATTCCGGGGGTGCTCATTTCCTCGCTTTTCATTCTGGTTATTTACGGCTGGGTCAAGCTCGACCCTTCGGTCGCCCAGCTGGCGCCGAGGTCGACGTGGGCCGAGCGCATCAAATCATCGCCTGACTTCTTCTGGGTGGGACTTATCTTCTTCGTCGTTATCGGGGGGATGATGCAAGGCTGGTTCTCGCCCACGGAGGCGGGGAGCATCGGGACCGCCGCGGTGCTGATACTGGCCTTTTCGAGGGGGTTCCCCTTCGGAAAATTGGTGACGGCCTTCGAGGAATCCCTCCGGACCGCCTGCATGGTGCTCCTCCTCATCGCGGGGTCGCAGGTTTTCGGCCATTTCCTCGCGGTCACGTCGATCCCTTTCGTCACCGCCGACTGGGTAGCCGGTCTGCCTATAAACAGGTACCTCGTCATGATCCTCATTATCCTCATCTACCTGCTCGGGGGCTCCTTCATCGACGATTTGGCCTTCATGATCCTTGCCACCCCCATCTTTTTTCCCGCTGTCGTAAAGCTGGGCTTCGACCCCATATGGTTCGGCATAATAATAGCCATTACCCTCATGATCGGCGTCATCATACCTCCCGTGGCCATTGCGGTTTTCATCGTGAAGAATATTACGGGGGAGCCGTTCAATGTGATCTATGCGGGCGTTTATCCCTTTCTCCTCGCCCTCGTGGCAGCCGCCGCGCTCCTTTTTGCGTTCCCTCAGCTAGCCCTCTGGCTGCCGGGGTATGTAGGGTAATCAAAAAGGAAGGGACGCTCGCGTCATAAAGAGGACCAGACGCAAGAAAAGGGGTTGCGATTTCTCGCAACCCCTTTTCTCTTAAATGGCTGGGGGAGAGGGGGTCGAACCCCCATTCATGGAGTCAGAGTCCATTGTCCTGCCATTGAACGATCCCCCAAAACCTTTGATTCACGTTTAAGGGGGCGCTTTCACGCGCCCTGTCATCACTCGCATTAAAGAGATATCAGAATCTCTTCTCCATGTCAATTGTTTTGCCGCCTCACCCAGGGCAAACGCATTTGGAA
>PLSJ01000005.1 GCA_003165115.1 Syntrophaceae bacterium
GCTCAAAAGGCCATTTCCTCTGAAGATTGTCAGCCGGGTGGGGATCTATCGGTCGTTACGGCCGGGGAGGCGCCCAGAACCCTTCCTGACCTGCTTCTCTCTATCGGGATAGGGGCAGGCCTATTCGCCGTTGTCTGCTCGAGTCTTGTGTGGAACCTGTTTGAGCCCCTGCTTCTTGCATTGCAGAAAGCCGATTGGTCAAGGGTCATCATTCGCCCCAGGGGGGGGTTAATGGGCAGCCTCTTTCTCGCGTTCAGGACGGTTCTATGGTTCCGCTACCGTCCCTTTCCCCCGGCTGTCGGAAGAGAAGCTCTTTCGCTGACGGTTATGTCCCCGCATACAACGAGGGTCCCATGGTCCAAAAGGCCATCCATTCTGTATTGGCGGCTGAGTACCCTTGTGACTGAAGGAGTACCGGTGAGTGTCCTGCCCAGGACTGACATGAACAGACTCACCGTAGTCCCGTGGGTCCAGGAGCCAGAAACTGATAACTTTCCAGGTCGTATCCTTTTATTTCATCCCGGTCAATCTGACTCCCATGTCGAAAGCCTTCTCGCAATCCTGTGGGAATACCTCCGCCCGTCTCTTTGCCTTTTTGTCTGGATCAAAGCGGACCGCAAACACTTTTGAGTAGTCATCAAACTGGTACGTGTCAAAGCTATAGAACGACTCCGAGGCCCCGAATATTCTCATCAGTGTCTCTTCGGTTATGGCGATCTGGTGATCGAAGCCGCGCTCCTTCATCATTTCCTGGGTCACATTCATCGTATATATAAAGGCCGTGCGGATTTTTCTTGCGAAGAGTGACCCTGGAGGATCGGTATATATCGAGAACGGAAAGAGCAGACGTTCCATAAACGATCTCATCTCTCCGGTAGCCGTTCCAAAGTAGATCGGGAAACCGAAAAAGAGAATATCCGCTTCCTGGACTCTTTTCAGTACCGGGGTCAGGTCGTCCTCCACCGCACACCTGCCATAACTTTTGCCGCCTCTCGTTTTACAGGCAAAGCAGCTTATGCATCCTTTGTAGTCTAGATCATACAGATGGATCAGCTCCGGTTCCGCTCCCTGTGTTGCCGCGCCTTCAAGCGCCTTTTCAAGCAGGGTTGCCGTATTCCGGTTTTTCCTCGGACTTCCGTTGAACGCAATGGCTTTCATGTGGTCCTACCTCCATATCTTTAACGTAGCACCGGTTGATTCGGAGAATCAGAAGGCGCCGAGCTGACACGGCCGGATCTTAAGTTTTAAGGTGTCGCAGGCAGCAGAAACCGCCTTTCGCTTTACGCTGAGCTGATCGGCGATCCTCCAGGCGGCGGCGCAGGTGACTGTGCCGTTCACTACCGCCTTCTCAACGGCGCCCTTGATCTCGACCGAGACCGAATCGGTCGACCGAATATCCTTACCATGACCCGATTTGTCGCCCCAGCCAAAAAGGCCCAGTTGGCATTCTTTGATCTTTATCTCCAATAGGTCAGCGGTCCTGCCCACCTCTGCCATACCAACCTTGAGCCCTTTCGATATCTCATCTGCCATTGCACAACCAAGGGCACCATCAGGGGATTTCTCCCGAATAGCCTTTGCAATCTGTTCGTTCCGTAGTATGTCTGGTGGATGTTTAGCGGCGTACTTTCCGGCATCTTCGTGAGTCATTGTCGTCGAGCCTCCTTAAGAATTCAATTTTAAGCGCCGATCCTTACCGTTTATCTTTAACGTCGTTTGTCAGCCTCACAATGTCCAGGCCACGGTGGCAAGCCCGGCTTTGTCACCTTGCTTCCAACCCTTGTACGCCTCCACGTTCGTGACCAGGATATTTCCGCAGAGGCGGGCCTTATGCGAATGCGTGCCCGGCCGTGTCTTAATTCTGGAAATGACCCGCGGATGGCCGGGATCGGAAACGTCGATGATGCTCGTGGCAAAGGGTGGCTCCATATGGCCGAAGACCGCGAGTTTTCCCTGGACGTCCACCATGCCGCCCCCTTCGATGTCCAGATGACCGACAGGGGCGATGCCTTTGACTGTTTCCGTATTTCCTCCCAGGACGGACCGGCACATGCAGGCCAGAAAAAATAGTGCAAAGAGACAGGCAGAGGCTTTCCGGGTCATCGCGATAACCGTGAATTTCATAATGTGTCTCCTTTTCAATCCGCCTGTTCCGATGAATTCCCTCCGGTCCTTGTGGCCCGTCAGGGGTAGAACTGACCGGTAGGGCGAATCATGATTTCGTTGATGTTGATATGGGGCGGCAGCGTGAGCAGCCAGTAAATGCTTTCGGCAATGGCCTGGGGTTCAACCAATGTGCCGAACTGGGCAGCCGCCTTGCCGAAGTTTTCCTCGTTGTAGCCGGCCACCTCCTGGAATTCGCTGAGCACGATGCCGGGCATGACTATGGAAACTCGCACTCCGTGCATGCAGATTTCACGGCGAAGAGCTTCCGCAATGCCGGCAATGGCGAACTTGCTTGAACCGTAAAATCCGCTGAAAGGCGAGATGTTGCGTCCGACCACCGAACCTATGGTCACGATGTCACCGCTTTTCCGTTGGGCCATGTACTGCCCGACCCGGCGCATCAGGTGGGCGGCGCCAAGAACATTGACCTGGTAAAGTTCCTGCCACCGGGATTCATCACTGCCGACGATACCGCCCACCAGTCCGCGACCCGCGTTTACCACAGCGATGTCATACTTGCATCCTCCTTCTTTCCAGGCTAAGGCACGATTGAGAAGCAGGTCGATGTCTGCCTGAATGCCCGCGTCACCCACCACGGCCAGGGCTTTGCCGCCGTGCCGGGAAATTTCCGAAACCAGCTCGTCCAGTCTGTCTTTACGACGGGCATGGATCACTACCGCAGCGCCTGCCTGCGCGAGGGTTAAAGCCGTGGCCCGTCCTATACCCGAACTGGCGCCGGTGATGACGGCTGTTTTGTCGGAGAGAAGGTGGTTTGTTGTCCTCTCAATTGCTCTCTCATAGCCCATTCTTTTGTCCTCCCTGTACCAGATTTAATCCGCGATCAGGTCCGGGGATCTGCGCCTGCACATTCCTCCGACCGTATTTTCACTGTGCTTCAGTTCAAATGCGCTGAATGGCATCAGTTTACCTGTGTTCTCCCGGATCCGTCATGGTCCTTCGTGTCTTGTCGGAGCGCCCGCTACCCCTTGGCGAGAGTCTCTTCACCGAATGTCAGACAATCCTTTCTCTGGAGACGGTCGTAATCTTCGTACGGTTGATTCCGGCGCTTGGCCACCCCCTCCTCGACCTTGTAATCTTCTGCATTGAGCAGCCTCCTGGTCAGCCTTCCAGGGAATACCTTTGTGAGGGGAGGTTTGACCCCACAGGCTTTTGTCAGCCCTTCGAGAAATCCCTGCCCCCTCGGGGTGTCACCCGCCCCACAGACGATAAAGAGCGCCTTGATGCGGGAAGAGAAGTGCGGGGCATTCTTCGCGAGGTAGCCATCGAGAGGCTTGTCGATCTTGCCCATGTAAATACCGGACCCCACGACAACCGCCTCGAACGATGACAGATCGGGGTTCTCCCTGGCATCGAAGACATCCGCAATCCCACCCATCCCTTCCGAGATCCAGATAGAGGCATCCCTGGCGGCACCATAACGTGAGCCGAAAAGGACCGCCCATTTCTGTTTGCCTGTATGCGGAAAGAACCGCAGCGCGTTACCCTGCGACGCCACAAGCAGCGTTGCACCTCCTGCCATCACAACAGAGCTCAAGAAAGTTCTCCGATCCATCGCCGCTCCTCCTTATCCTTGATAATATGAAAATCTGTAC
>PLSJ01000396.1 GCA_003165115.1 Syntrophaceae bacterium
AACCTTGGCAAGGTTGCACTCTACCGCTGAGTTATTCCCGCGTCTGTTTTAATGATACAGAATATCCTTACCGCTGTCAATCACTTATTAGGGGCGCGCTCACGCTTCCTAGTAGTCCGACAGGTCCGGTTTTGCGCGCTCGCTTTTCTTTCGTGTCTGCAAGTGCTTGATTTCCAGCACTTTTTCCTTGGCGCGCCTGGACCGCCGCCTTTTCTGCCGCCTTACCTTTTGGATGCGCTGCTGCTCCTCGCTTTCCTTGCCGAGCACCGCGTTTTCTATCTTCTGAACGAGGAGCCTTCGCGCGAAAAACCTGTTCATCGCCTGGTGGCGCTCCTGTTGGCACTTCACCTCGATGCCCGTGGGAAGGTGCTTCAGGTAGACGCAGGTAGCCACCTTGTTGACGTTCTGGCCCCCCGGACCCGCGGAACGGACAAAGCGCTCTATTATGTCGGCTTCCCGGATGCCCAGCCGCTCCATCTTTTCCTGCAACGTCTTTTCCTTTTCGGGACTCAGCATAAGAGTAAGTATAAACCTTAAACGGGGCCGCTGTCACTTGACGCTCATCGGTATTCCTTATAGAATGATGGATGTTTGCGCTCGGCGGTCTTCTTCTCCCGATGCCTTTTATGCTGGCCCCGATGGCCGGGGTGAGCGACCTGCCTTTCCGCCTCATCGCGAGGGAGTTTGGCTGTCCCCTGGCGTTTACGGAGATGATAAACGCACGGGCCCTGGGTCTCAAAAACGACAAGACCTTGAGGTTCCTCCGGTCCTCGCCGTTAGACAGGCCCCTCGGCGTCCAGTTGCTTGGCCGCGAGCCCGAATTCCTCCTTCATGCCTTAGACGTGTTGGCAGGCTATCCCTTTGATGTGATCGACCTTAACGCCGCCTGTCCCGTCCATAAAGTGACCCGAAAAGGGGAGGGGGCCGCGCTGATGAGGGAGCCGGAGACGCTGTTCCGGTTGGTCAGCGCCCTGGTGAAACACGCGCGGGTCCCGGTGACGGTGAAGATACGCTCCGGATGGGACCTTGACTCGGTCAACGCGCCGGAGGCCGCGAAGCGCATCGAGGCGGCCGGGGCGAGCGCGGTCTGTGTCCACGGGCGGACCAGGAGCCAGGGATACAGGGGCAGGGCGGATGCGTCGGTGATTAAGGCGGTGAAAGAGGCGGTGGCCATCCCGGTCATCGCGAGCGGCGACGTCTTCTCACAGGCGGCGGCGGCGCGGATTGCGGAAGAGACGGGATGCGACGCCCTGATGGTCGCCAGGGGCGCCCTCGGGAACCCGTGGATATTCGATGACCTTGCACGCGCCCAGGGGAACGGCGGCGCGGACGCGGCCGGGTGCGGCCCGCATGACGCATTGGCGCGTGAGATCGCCGAGGTAAAGCCGGTCATGGAGAAGCACCTTGCCCTTTCGGTCGACCACCATGGACCCGTTACGGGGGTGATCAATTTTCGCAAATGCTTCGTCTGGTACACCAGGGGGGTGAGAGACGCGCGCACCTTGCGCGTCAGGGCTGTGCACGCGAGCAGCCTCGACGAGATGAGGGCCCTCATCGACGAGCTATAAACGCCTCTATCGTCCGGTTCGTCTCCTCCGGTTTCTCAAGCATCACCATATGGCCCGCGTCACGGATTACCGCAAGCCGGGACCCCTTGATCTCCCTGTTGAGATATTCGGAATATTTTAAGGGCGTCAGGGCGTCGTCGGCCCCCGCGATGATGAGGGTGGGCAGGTCGAGAGATTTGACGCCTTCCATCAGATCGATCACGCTGCACGCAGAGAAATCGCCGTGTATGACCTCTTTGGGCGATGCCATCATCTCGGCGAAACCCCTCTCTATCAGGTCGGGCGGGGTCTTCTTCGAGAAGCCGAAGCCCATAATGGCCCGCACCGTCTTTTCCTTATCAGCCAGGATGCCTTCGAGTATCTGTGGAAACACCTTCAGCCTCGCCCCCGTCGCCACCAGGACGAGCCCGGACAGCAGCCTGGGTGCGGAGAGGGCCAGAGAGATCGCGATGGCGCCGCCCATCGAGTGGCCCGCCAGATAGCACCCTTCCAGGCCGTTTTCGGTTATCGCCAGCCGGACGCTTTCGACGTAGTCCGCGATATCCCGCAGCCCCTCTCTCCCCGACTTGCCGTGGCCCGGCAGGTCGGCGAAGACCACCTCGCAGACCGCTTGCAGGTTTCTCTGAAAATACCAGGAGGCCGTGCTGCCACCCGCCCCGTGGAGAAAGAGCACCTTCTCTCCCTTGCCGTACCGCTCCAGATAGATGCCCATTGTTCGCCTCCAACAATTCTCTTGAAAACGGCTGTCAGCCATTATACTATGACGAATATGAGACTCTTTGCAATCGTTCTCCTATGCCTCCTTTTCTGCGCCTGTTCGAGACCGCCCGAGGCCGCCCCCGTCAAAACCGGCCAGGAGGCCCGTGGAGACGAACAGTACAGGAAGGAACTCGAGGAGGTAAGGAAGGACATCAAGGGGGACCTCAAGATCAAGCTCAAAAGGGACGGCAAGGGCGACTTTTACAGTTGGGAAATCTCGGGCAAGGACGCCGCCGAGGTGCTCAAGGCCAACAACGTGCTCGTGAAAAAGCTGGGATCCCGGGCGGCCGAGAAGTGAGACGCGCAGGCCTGCCTGCTCGCGGGCAGAGACCCCTTTCCTAAATGAGCGATCCCCACACAATCTTCTCTTCCGTGAAAGGCGGAATCAAGACCACGCCGGCCGAAATAAATGACCCTGCTGCAAGAAGC
>PLSJ01000134.1 GCA_003165115.1 Syntrophaceae bacterium
GCCCTGGAAGGCGAGCAGTTTCGTCTCCGTCAACCCCGGGATCTCGAGCCGGTCGATTGTCCACTCCCTGAAGAAGCGGAAACGACAGAAGAGCTGCACGAGATAAACCTGGTCCTCCGCCACCGCGGGTCTGATAAACTCGTTGAGAATGTAATGATCGATGGGCTTGTCAAAGTTGTGCGCCTTCCACGGCTTCACGATATTCCACAGGTGGCGCAGGGAGAGGACCGTCTTCTTGAGGCCCGCGGGCATGCCCCTGGCCGCATCTGCCCCTTCCCCGAGGAAATCGAGCCGATCGCCCGCAAAGATCCCCTGAATCTCGGAAGCGGCCTCGGTCAGCCTCTTCAGGGACCCCAGGGTGCCGGCGTCGTTGACCTGAAGGACGCCCCTCCGGTCGACAAGGGCGGCCAAGAGAATCTCATAGGTTTCGTCCTGAGGAAGATACCTGATATCCTCCGACCACCAGCGGGAAAGGAAGGCCGCATCGAGGTCCTCGCGCTTGTACCGGGCCGACCTGACGTTGCCCGTCGCGAGGACGCAGAAGCCTTTTTTCACGGTGATCTCTTCTCCGCCGTTTTCCTGCACCTTGATGGTGTCCCCCGCTCTCCTGGTGAGCACGTGGTTGATCCGGATGAGTATGGAGTGGGGGATGCTGTCCAACTCGTCTATGATGAGCGGCTTGCCCTGCCTCATGGCCTGCACGAGGGGGCCGTACTGGAAGAAGCTCGTCGCCTGACCCTGCACGACGATGGCTTCGTAGTAGCGCCGCTCCACGTCGCCCAGCTCCTCCGCGCCGGCGCCGGGGTTGATGCGCCGGTATTCTTCCATCCTCTTCCTGAATTCACGCAGCCGCTCGTCGTCGCTGCCCACCCCGATCTGCGTCCGGCCGTAGATGTCGTATTTCGTCGCCTCTTCGGAGCCGGAGATAAACTCGGGATCGACGCCCAGGTAGGCCCGCGACACGTGAAGGGCCATCTCGGTCTTGCCGACGCCCAGGTGGCCCCTGAGGAAGACGGGGGTGCCGAGCTGTACGTGGCTGAAGACGCGCATGATCTGGTTCCTCACGCTCTCCGTCCTGACGAACCCGCCCGTCATGAGCTGCCGGCGGTATTCGAGGAGGGCGCGTCTTTTTGCCTCGTAGTAGACCTCCTCGCGGCCCATGGACCGCTCGATGCGTCCGCGCGCGTTCCCGCAGATGGCGTCATACTTGCGTATGGTCTCAACGTCCGCCCCGCTCAGCGTCAGATCGGCGCTGTTCCTGTGCGCGACGAGCCGCAGCCTGGCGAGGTCGCACTTCTCGATCAACTTTTGGAGGCCCTCCGTGTTCCTGGCCGCGCGGATGACGGCGATCCTCTGCTCGACCCGCTTCCGATACCCGGCCAGGACCTCCGGGTCCCCGGCCAGTTCCCTGATGGCCCCGTCGATCTCGCGAAGCCGCTCTTGCGCCTCTTCGACCGAGCTCTCGACCCCCTGGGTAGGGGCGATAAGGCGCACGAGGGCCCTGACGTCGAGGTCTTCCGCCTCTTTCGACTCGTCGAGTGCCGCGAGCATCCCGTCCTGGCTCATGGACCCCTCTTTTTGGCCGAGCAGCCGCAGGTCGGCGATAACCTGCCTGAGAAGGTCCTGCTTCTCCCGGACCATCCCGGCAAGCCTCTCGACCGCATCCCCGTCCAGCGCGGGACCGGCCTTGGTGCCGCCTTGTCCGTGCCCCCTTCCGATGCGATCGACCAGATAGGCGGCAACTTCCTCTATCGAAAATTTGTGCGTTTTTTGCATTCGGTATCCCCGCTTTCGAGTACGTTTTCCATAGCGACCGTGCTCGTCCATAGGCCGTGGGGGACGGTGGACGTCACATGGCAAATATTACTATATTGTGGCGCTGTTGTAAATTTTCATGAAGGAAATATTACCTTTGCGGTCACCATGGCGAACGATTCTACGTCAGGGGAGTGTTCTCACAGCCGGATCTCGTACGCGTAACCCTCCTCGGTCTCGTCCGCCACCCGCCCGCCATTTGCTTCCCAGATGCGCCTTCCCGGAACGTCGTCCTTGTCCACTTTTCCTACGAGGCGCTCCACGCCTTTGCCCTTTGCCACGTCCAGGACGGGAGACAGCAGCCCCGCGCAAAATGCCTGGCCCCAGCTCCCGCTCTCGATCCAAAAGGCGACGCGGGCCGTCCTGTCGGTCTCATCGGCGTGGCCGAGGATAACCAGCCCTATGACGCGACGGTCGGCCGTCACGACGGCGTAGGGGACCGCGTTCTTTACCCTGCACGATTCCCTTGTCCGGTTGAAGAAGTGTCCCACCGACACGTGCGCCTCCACGTTGCCGAGCCGTTTGTTCAGCTCCGCGTCGGTGCTCAGCATATGGGCAAGCGGAACGGAGTCCTCGATGCTCAGCTCCCTGATGGTTATTCCCGAATCGATCATGTCTCCTTCCTTCCCTCGCCGGTCTGCCTCACGGCGTTTTTTGGTTTATCGGATTCGCCCCCGAAGAGACAGGTTCGAATCTCCCCCTTACGGCGCAGGTGCGCATGCGGCCCTGGCCGCTCGCAGGTAGACGCGCACGCGCCGCATGTTCTCCTCCCCGATGAGGGCCGAGAGCTGCCCCTCGTCGAGCCCCGCCAAATCGCCGATGGTGCGGACCCCGTGCCGCCGAAGCTCTTCCAGGTGCTCCAGCCCAAGGCCCTTGAGGTGCATGAGCGCCAGGGCCTGCCTTTCCCGCACGGTGAGCATCCTGGGGTCGATGGTGTAGCTCGTCTCCACGCCCTTGGCCTCCAGAATGGTGCGCGTCTCTTCGCTGAGGAACGAGAGGCGCCCGACCGGGGCGACGCGGGAGAATACGGTGTACCGGTCTATCAGGGAGAAGGTGAGGACAGCGAAGACGAGCGCGAGAAACAGGATCCCCCAACGCGGCTCATTGCGGAAACCGCTCCCTTCGATGAGATTGACGAGGGCGATCGTCTCCACGCCGAAGAGGGCGAAGCCGATATAACCGGCCGCCGGCATCTCGAAGACCTTGCCCCCCTCGAAGAAGGGGACCGTGTAGACCCACTTCGTGATGGACCAGTAATTCCAGAACTCCCATAAAAAGCCGCAGACCATACCCGCCAGGGCGGCCGCGACGAGCCGGCTCCAGTCGCCCTGTTCGAGGCCGCGTATGAAGGAGCGATAGCCTTTCCGGTAGTTGTAGCCATCGACGATAAAAATGAGGAAGACCCACGAGAGGCCGAAACAATACCGGGGAAAGGCCACGGAAAGCCCGAGGCACAAAAGGCCGAGAGGGACCGCCGTGATGCGGTACGCGCCCGCGGAAACCCTGGCGCCCTTCATCTCGGGGAGGAGGCGCAGGGCAAGCTCCCCGGTCAGCAGGATACCAGGAATCACCGTACCGAAGGCGAGGAAATAGCAGCCGTTGCGAAAGGCCGCCGGGCGGGAGGGGATGTTGATGTAGAACCAATTCTGCATACGCAGGTTGAGAAGCTCGAACATGCACCAGAAGGCGGCGGAGACGGTCACGAGAGAGAAAAGCCGCCTGCCGAGCACGAAATGGCGGCCGGTCCTGAGGGCGAGTATGGCGTCGATGAAGATGATATAGGACCACCAGGCCATTATGTAGAATTGATACATAAAAGGCTCGGTCCTCTTAAACAGGGTGTAATAGGCGAAAACGTGGAGAAGGACGGCGAAGACGAGTGACGGGAGGGTGAGCCTTCTCACCTTGTCAGGTGTTGTTGTTTGCCGCCTGGCGATGCTCCTGCTCCGTGTCGGTCTTGTCGATGGCCGGAGGGGACCCTTTTACCCTGACGGCCCCGAGGAACGTCCTGGAAAAATAGGCCTCGTTGAGGTGGTCGATCTTGACGCCCCTCCCGAACAGGGAGGATGCGTGGATAAAGCAGTTATCCCCTATATAGATCCCCACGTGGGTGGGGTAATGGGCAAACGGTTTTGTTCTGAAGAAGACGAGGTCGCCGGTGATGAGGTCGCTCTTGCCCACCCTGGGGCCCGCGCCAAACTGCTCCCTGGCGCTCCGCGGCAGCTGGACCTCGAAGATCTCGTACATCTTCTTGACGAAGGCCGAGCAGTCCAGGCCCCGGACGCTGTTTCCGCCGAACCGGTACGGGGCGCCGGCAAAGCTCTTGGCGACCTTCACCAGGATGCCGCGTTCATCCTCGCTCTTCCACGGCCGCAGCGGCCGGTCATTCAGCAGGATGGGGTCGTCTCCCGCATCTGCCTCCGCCTTCGGGATGAACACCATGGTGCCGGGCTTCAGCCGCTTTCCTTTGACCCTGTTCAGGTCGGTAAACTCATCCTTTTCAAACTGGAAGAGGCGGGCGAGCTTCTCGACGGTGTCTCCCCGCTTCACCCGGTATTCTATATATTCGCTCTCCTGCTCTTCTTCCCTGGCGGCGGCTTCGTCGGTAGCCCCGGCATGGACCGCCCCTTCGCGGACGGTATCCGCGGGTATCGCGAGCGTCAGCCTCTTTGTCCTGCCCTTGTTTCCCTCGGAGCTGTCGACCCTGCCGCGCCTCGCCTTCGGGCCGGCTGACTTGGAAGACCTGTGTTTGTGGGCCTTCCGGACCGTGTGGACGGCCGACGCCGCCTGCTTCGCTAATACCCTGGCCGGGCAACACAAGACGACCAGGAAGAAAGCTGAGCATAAGCAGACCATCCACGCGGCTTTTCCCATTATTTCTCCTCTGACGTCTCTTTTAACAGATGAGACAAAATCATGTCAAGCAATTTTTGTCAACCGAGACGGCCGGTCACGCCAACCTCCCGACTTTATAGGGGATAATTTTTCCGGATTTTTTCTATTGACATTCCGACACGATCTTGCCATATCTATAGCTGTTCTTTACGACTACAGACAAGGAGGATGGGAATATGCCTGCGAAAATTGATGAAGAAACCTGCTCGGCTTGCGGCGGTTGCGCGGAAGTATGTCCGGTTGACGCGATCAGCGTCGAGGATGTGGCAAAGGTCGATGCCGAGTTGTGTACCGAGTGCGGGGCTTGCGTGGAAGAGTGCCCCTTGGAAGCTATCTCCGTCGAAGAATAATCGAAAATCCGAATCCGAAAAATAGATGAGGGGATGGGCTGCCCATCCCCTCATCTTGCTTCTTTTCAATCTTTTGCGCTAGAGCCCTCCGGCCACGATCTCGGATATATCGAGCGCCTTCATCGACTCCGATTTTTCCTTGTCCTTGATGGCGTCTTCCATCATGATAAGGCAGTAAGGGCACGCGGTGATCATCGTGGCCGCCTCCACGCCTATGGCCTCATCCATCCGCAGGTGGCATATGTGCTGGTGGTGTTCCTCCATCCATATCTTGCCGCCGCCGCCGCCGCAGCAGAACCCTTCGTCCCTGTTCCTGGGCATCTCGACGAAGGAGCCTTTCTTCACCTTGTCCACGATATCGCGGGGTGGGTCGAATACCTGGTTGACCCGTCCGAGATAGCAGGGGTCATGATAGGTCGCCACGCCTTCGAGCGTCGGGTTCAGGGATATCCGTCCTTCTTTGGCGAGCATGCTGATGAATTGCGTGTGGTGCTGCACCTCGAAGTTGCCCCCCAATTGCGGATAGTCGTTCTTCAGCGTGTTGAAGCAGTGGGGGCAGGCGGTGACGATTGTTTTCACGCCGAGCTCGTTCAGGAAATCGACGTTCCCCTGGGCAAGCTCCTGGTACTGGTATTCGTTGCCCGTCCTGCGAAGCGGGTCGCCGCAGCATTTCTCGTCGGGGCCGAGGACGCCGAAGGAGACGCCGGCCTTATTCATGATCGTGGCGACCGATTTGGCCACCTTTCTGTTCCGGTCATCGAGGGAGGCGACGCAGCCGACCCAGTAGAGCACGTCAACCTGCTCTTCGGTCGCCTTCTTTACGTCGAGTCCGGCGGTCCATTCGAGCCTCTGGCTCTTGCCCATGCCGTAAGGGTCGAACCTGTTTTGCAGGTTCTTGTAGAGGAGCTTCAGCTCCGGGGAGACCTTGCTCAGGGTCATCGTCAGGTACCGGCGCATCTCGATGTTCTTGTCGAACGTGGGGATCGAGACCGGGCAGTTGACCTGGCAGGAGAGGCAGGCGGTGCACGACCAGAGCGTCTCTTCCTCGATCACGTTGTCGATCAGGCCCTCTTCGTTCTTGACCCCGTTCGCGGCGCGGAGCCATTCACCTTTCAGGTCCTGGATCAGCTTCTTGGGCGACAGCGGTTTTTGGCTCAGGTACGCGGGACACCTGTCCTGGCACCTGCCGCAGCGCGTGCATGCGTCGAGGTCGAAAATCTGCCTCCAGTTGAAGCCGTCCACCTGGTTGACGCCGAATTCCTCGGCCGTCTCGAAGTCGGCGATCGCCGGCAGCGCGCCGCGGGGCGCGTCCTCAACGCCCCTGAACAGCATGTTGAGGGACGACGTGACGATGTGGAGAAGCCTGCCCGAGTATACGACATAGGCGATCAGGCCGAAGGAAAGAAACATGTGCAGGTAGTAGAGGACCGCGTGGATAGTGGTGACCCCTTCTTTCGAGGCGCCGAGAAAGAGAGAGGACGTGACCCATCCCACGAAGCTGACGACCTCGTACGACGGTCTGTCGAAGGCGATGCGCGCCCCTTCGACGAGGAACCCGGTGACGAGCACGACGAGTATCCACATCAGGGCGATCATGTCGTCCCTCTGGTTGTCGAGCCGGTCCGGCCGCGTCCCGTATCTCCTTATCAGTGCCATGACCACGCCGACGATGGCGAGCAGACCGGCGAGATCGAGGATGAAAGAGAAGATCAGGTAGAAATCGCCGTGCAGGTAAGTGATGCCGAAGACAGGCCTGAAGAAGTCATCTTCGAAGGCGACGAGGCCCGTCCCTATGGCGAGAAGGAGGAACCCCCAAAAGATGAACAGGTGCATCATGCCCGGATAGGCTTCACGGGGCCGCAGTATGGTCTTGTGAAAAATAGCGCTCTTGATGTAGTAGACTATCCTTTCGAACAACCGCTGGGTAAAAGCGAAAGGCACGGGTTTCCCCAGCCTCCACATCGCGTAGCGCATCTTCAGGCCATACACGAGCAGGACAAACGACACGACCATAAGCACGTAGGCGATCCAGCGAGCGGTCTGACCCACGTTCCAGAAGATCTCTCTCCCGACAGGCTCCATAGTCTCCTCCTCCCTATTTCTGAAATTTTATAATCTTATGTGAATAAAGGAACAAAAGCAATAGAGAATTTGGGTTGAAATGAGAAGGGTATACGGCCGGGCTACTTTGCCTCAGGAAAGAACATCGGCCATTTCCAGTTCGACGCCTCGGGCATATCGATGCCGAATTCGTGCGCATAATTGGTCGCATCGATGATCCGGTCCTTGA
>PLSJ01000485.1 GCA_003165115.1 Syntrophaceae bacterium
GCCAAACCATCCGCGAGGGTGGGACGGAAAGCCAAAGGGTCTCCCGCAAGACAGCCTGGTTGCCGGTATCAAAACACCGCAGGAGGGCAACTATGGATCGGAAGAAGAGCACGAGCAAGGTTTTCCTGGTTTTTGCGTCAGCAGCATTCTTGTTGATGACGGGCATAGGCGGGGCGTTCGCGGAGACGATACAGCTTACGCTCACCGGCGTCGGCGCGGGCACCAGTTATGGGGGCGTTTACACGGGCCCTTACGCGATTACCGTGGGCAGTCAGCCCATGAACCTCATCTGCGACGACTATAGCACCGAGATCTCGCCGGTTTATACCTGGACCGCGAACGTGTTCACCCTGAGCTCGATAACGAGCGGCCTGAAGTTCGGCGCTCAGACGAGTTTCGGCGGCGATCTCGCCGGGGCCAGCCCTTACCAGGCCTATGAGGAGGTCCTGTACCTCGCCCAGCAGATGATGCAGGCCGGCAACTCCACATATACCTCCGCCATCCACTTTGCGATCTGGCAGATCATGGACCCGGCCCTCACGACGGGCGTGCCGCAGGACGGGGCCGATACGCACAGCTCCACCGCCTACTGGCTCACCCAGGCGGCCGGTAACTACGCCGGCGTGAATGCGGCCAATTTCGTCATCTACACTCCTCTGGTTCTGACTCCCGGCCCCGCCACCGCGGGATCCGATATTTCCCAGGAATTCATTCTGGTAAAAAACCCCTCGCCCACGCCTGTTCCTCCTTCCGTTCTGCTCCTCGGAACGGGTCTCCTCGGCCTCGCGGGATTCAGGAGAAGGCCCAAGAAGTAAAGCCCTTCTCTTTCGGCCGGGAGGGGTGTGCGACGAGCATCCCCCCCGGCCTCTATTCCTGACGATACGGGCGACAATTTGTGAGAGGTAGTTTCCATGAAGAACACCGTAATATGTTTCAGAATAACCAACGAGCTGCGCGGTGCGTTGAAACGCATTTCGGAGACGGACAGAAGGTCCCTCTCTTCCACCATCGAAAACATCCTCCACGCCCATTTGGATGAGCGGCGCCTGGGGGAGACCACGGAAGAGAAACGGCGCCATCCGCGAAAAACGATCCTTGTCCCGGCCTTGGTGAGCACACCCGACGGCACCGTGCGCGCCGGGGTGGTAAGCGACGTCTCTCTCGGAGGGATCTGTGTCGCGGCGGCCCCCGACTTTCCGTGCGCGGCCGGGGAGGACTTCAGGATATCCGTTGTCTTCAGCATGCCGAAAAGCGACACACCCCTGGCAATACGGTGCATACCCAGGCACGTCGAGCCGGGTGCCCAGCCGGGCGCACAGGTGCGTATCGGGGCATCCTTCATCGAAGACGGCTGCAGGGAATACGAAGTAATCCGGCGTCACCTCATGAACTAAATCCGGCCGCGCGGCTTCCGGGCGGTTGGGCCGGATTATTGCGGGTCGNNCGTCGCCTTTTGCTTTTGTGGAGGGTATGCGCGATTCGCACGGGACTTTCGTCTGGCAGAGGCCGCAGCCGTACGCCTGCAACCCGTAGGCTTCCAACGCACGCGCCCGCTCCACCGTGTCGATGTACTCCCTGCACTTCTCCTTGTCATGTCCGCGAGAACTGATGGCGCCGACGGGACAGCGGCCTATGCATTTGCCGCACGCGCCTTCCTGGGAAAAGAAGAGGCAGTATGCGTGTGGGTCGCTATAGGGTCTGGGCGTGGCGGGGATGGAAAGGCGCGCCACCACCGAGCCGCATCGCATGGCCTTGCCGAGGGGGGTGATGAGGCCGTCGCACAGGCCGAAGGTGCCGAGGCCCGCGGCGAAGGCCGCGTGCCGTTCCGACCAGGTGGAGGCAAAGCCGTACCGCTCCGACACCTTCATGCCGAAAGACGGCAGGTTTTGCGGGGCCACGGCCTGATAACCCGCGTCGCTCAGCCTCGAGACCATGTAGTCCCGGAGCTTCGCGTTGAACTCTTCCCCGAACTTCCTTGACCGGAGCCAGCGTTCGGAGGCGTGGACCGTCTCCTTCCTGTTGTCTGCCTTGGTCGCCCGTGTCTGAGGCAGTATCCAGGAGATCACGGTGAGCTGCTCGGGCGTAATCCAGACATCGGGAAATGCCTGGGTGAATGCTTCTGTCGGTGTCCAGTGAAAAGGGCCTATCGATCTCTTGAATTCATCATATAGTGGGTCGTCGCCGCTGGAAAAACCGACAATAGGCACGTCGAACGCCGGTTCGTCGTGCGTACCGCCGAGATTGTTTACCGGTAACTTTGTAAAGTCCCTGACGGACTCTTCCACCCATGCGGAAAGGCTGAACCGGTCTTTCGTCAGCATTTGGGACTCCTTCGTCGACTGATGGGATATCGGCGATACCAACGGATCGTCTGCATACATTCCCAATATAATATAGTATATCAGAAAACTCCACTGCGGCCAACCGGTTTTTCAGAAGGCATCGATTCGCGCGGGGAGTGCGACGACATTTTTCTGACACCCGCACCGTCAGGGGTCTGCCACCGGCGGGCGTATGGCGGGCGGGGCTCGCGAATAACGGCGCGGGGCAACGCGGCGCGCCACGGGCATAGTAAGGCACGGTGATTGCATTTAAGTCCTGGCAAGCGCATGATACCACGTCCCGATGAGGAGCCGCATGTTTAACCTGGTTGGATTTTCTCCGTTATCTTTTCAGGACCCCGAGAGAGCGGAGACCCTGCCCCCCGCCGTCGACCCGCGCACGGGTGTCGCTGCCGGCCAGGCAGCCTCATTCCTCGGCATCCTGATGCAGAGGATCGCGGCCGCGGCCGGGCAGCCGGCGGCAACGTTGTCGGATCAGGCTTCCGCGATGCCGCGGACCGCGGACCCCGCCTATGGCCGGCCGGATAAAGGGTACGGCCCGGCGGGCAATGTGACGATGAGGGAAGCGCTCCGCTTTGTCATGGAGCACGAAGGGAGCGGCTACGTGGCCAGTGACGCGGGCCGGGAATCGTCGAAGTACGGGATCCTCCAGGCTACCGCCGCCCGGTGCGGCTACAATGGGAACGTCCGTGACATGTCGCGGACGGAGGCGGACGCGATCTACCGGAAAATATGGGACGAGTCAGGCAGCGGAAAGCTGCCCGCGGGACTTGCCCTTGTCCATTTCGATACCTATATGAACAGCCCCCAGGCAGCGAAGAAAATGCTGCAATCATCGGGGGGCGACACGGACGCGTACCTGCGGCTCCGCACACAGCGGTACGCCCGTCTCTCCGAATTGAATCCGGCGAGATACGCGCAGTATATGAAAGGCTGGATGAAAAGAATCCACGACCTTCGCAGCGTGGCGGCCCAAACCGGACCGTCATTCACGAGGGCATCCGTATGACATGGCGAATACCGTGTCTTCCCCGTTCCTTCCCCCTTTAAGCTGAAAGACAGGGGCTAAAACCCCCTGTCTTTCAGCGCCACCCTTTAAGAGAGAGGCACGCGGATAGTTGCCGCAATGTTGAACCGGGTGGTTTATAATGTATCGTTCATCATCTATAATTCAGGGTGGGTATGCGCGATTCTCTCAAGACGGTCTTCGAGGAGGGGCTGCGCCTCTTTTTCAGGCTTTATTTCAGCCTCGTCCACCGTGTCAGGGTCGAGGGGCTGGAGCGGGTGCCGCGAGACGCCGACAGGCTGATCGTGATCGCCAACCACGCATCCCTCCTCGACGGCCTGCTCGTCTGGACGTATCTCAGGCTGCCGCTCAAGATCGTCGTCGACCGGACGGTGGCCGCAAAACTCCTCTTCCGTCCCTTTGCGCGCAACAGCCATACCATCCTGATCGATTTGATGAACCCCTATGCGCTGAAAGAGGTCACCCACCTGGTGGCGGGGGGCACGCCGCTGCTCATTTTCCCCGAAGGCCGCATGACCCTGACGGGCGGCCTCATGAAGCTCTACGACGGGACGGGTTTCGTCGCGCTGCGCACCGGCGCCTCCGTCCTCCCCCTCCACCTCGGCACGTACCGCACCTTATATGCGAAAAAGCACCCCGGCCGCAGGTTCTTCGGCCGCGTCGTAATCTTCGTCGGCAGGGCGCGCCCGCCTTTGTCTCTCGACCATCTCCCGCGCAGCAAGAGGAAGCAGGCAGCCACGAGGGCCATCTACAGGATGCTGTGCGAGGTCCGCGTGGAGGCGCACGCCGCGCCGTCGACGCTCGGGCGCGAGTTTATCCGCAAGTGCAGGGAACATCGGGCGAGGCCGCTTTTCGACGACGCGACCGGCAACCGGATGACGTACGGGAAGGCCCTCGCGGCCTCGTTCGTCCTGGGCCGCCTCCTGGCGGGTGGCCCAGGCGGGACCGTCGCGATCATGCTGCCGAACCTCACCGTGGCCGCCCTCGTCTTCATGGGCATGCAAATCTTCAGGAAGACCGTCGTGTTCCTCAACTACTCGGCGGGCCGCGCCGCCATCGGGCACGCCCTTGGATTAGCGGACCCGGACCTGGTGGTGACGTCCCGCGCCTTCCTTGAGAGGATGCGCATACCGGGGGACGTCTTCGGGACGCGCCGGGTCGTCTTCGTGGAAGACCTGAAAACCTGCGTACGCGCCGGGGACAAGGCGTGGGGCCTTATGCGGAGCTTCTTCCCCGGCACGTACGCGGCGATGGCGCCCGGCGGGGAGCAGGCGACGGCCTGTATCCTTTTCACCTCCGGCTCGGAAGGGCAGCCGAAGGGTGTCTGCCTCTCCCACGAGAACCTTATCACGAACGTCCATCAGGCGCTCTCGAGGATCGATGTATCGGGTGAGGACCATTTCTTTAACGCCTTGCCCCTCTTTCACGCCTTCGGCCTCACGGTGGGGACGATTATCCCCGTGTTCCTCGGCAGCCGGGCCTTCTTCCACGTAAGCCCCCTGCATTACCGCCTGGTCCCCGAGCTGGCCTACGAAAAGGGGTGCACGGTCCTGTGCGGCACCGCAACCTTCCTCAAGGGCTACGGCCGGCGCGCGAACCCCTACGATTTTTACGCCATGCGCCACGTCTTCAGCGGCGCGGAAAGGCTGCCCGACGCGGTGTTCGACGACTACGCGAAGAAATTCGGGGTGCGGGTGCTGGCGGGCTACGGGGTGACGGAGTGCTCCCCCATGGTGAGCATCAACAGCCGTCTCGATCACGCGTACGGGACGGTGGGCATGATGCTGCCCGGCATGGAGTACAAGCTCGGCGCGGTCCCCGGCATAGACGCGGCCGGCACGGGAAAGCTCTTCGTGCGGGGCAGGAACGTCATGAAGGGGTACCTCAAGAACGACAGGGCGAACCACAAGTACCTCGTCGAGGACGGCGGCTGGTACGATACGGGCGACGTCGTCGAGATCACGGAAGAAGGGTTCCTGAAAATCGTGGGCAGACTCGGGCGCTTCGCCAAGGTGAGCGGGGAGATGGTCTCTCTTGCCGCGGTGGAGGACGCCCTCGCGGACACGTTCGCCGACCGGCGCTGGTCCGTTGCGGTGATCGCGCGGCCGGACGAGTCGCGGGGGGAGAGGCTTGCGGTGGTCACGAACAACCCCGGCGTCACCGCGAGGGCGGTGCGGGAGGTGCTTTCGGGAAAAGGCTTTTCCGAGCTGGCGATCCCGCGGGAAGTACGCTTCATGAAAGAGATGCCGAAGCTGGGGACGGGCAAGGTCGATTACGTGACGCTGCGCGCCATCGCCTGAGGGGTGACGGGTAAGTGAGCGAAATGGCGATTGCGACTCCGCCTCTTCGTGATTAACCTTATAGAAGGCAATTCAGCTTCATTGCCGTGCCCCTTATGCGCGATCTTCTTCTCTTTTTCAGGCTGCTTTTCCACACCGTGGAGGACGCCCTTACCGGCTGGTGGGCGAACGAGGCGCCGAGGCTTGCGGCGGCCGTCGCCTTTTACACGGTATTCTCCCTCGCCCCCCTGGTGATTATCGCCGTGGCGATAGCGGGGGCCGTATTCGGCGCCGCGGCCGCGCAGGGCCAGATCGTCTCCCACATAGAGGAGCTTGTGGGACGGGACGCCGCGGGCGTCATCCAGAGCATCCTCGTCAGCGCGCGCGCTTCCCATTCCGGGTGGCTTGCCGCCGTAGTCAGCAGCATCGTCCTCCTGGTCGGCGCCACCGGCGTGTTTACCGAGCTTCAGCACGACCTGAACCGGGTCTGGGGGGTGCGGTCGCCGGGGAGCATCAAGAGCGTTATCAGGACGAGACTCATCTCCTTTTTCATCGTCCTCGGCTGCGGCGCCGTGCTGATAGCCGCGCTTCTCGTCAACGCGGGGCTTACGATAGCCGTCGCCTATCTCGGCGACACCATCCCGGTCATCGACTTCTTCTTTTTCCTCGTGAACGTCGTGCTGCCGTTTGCCGTGATCACCGCGCTTTTCGCCATGTTCTACAAGGTGCTCCCGGACGTGAGCATCGGCTGGGCGGCCGCGTGGGTCGGCGCCCTCATCACCGCGCTGCTTTTTGTGCTCGGCAATTACCTGCTCTCGTTCTATCTCAGCCGCGGGGCGATCAGGTCCGCCTACGGCGCCGCGGGCTCTTTTGTCGTCTTCCTCGTGTGGATCTACTATTCGGCCCAGATCTTCTTCTTCGGCGCCGAGGTCACCCACGCCTACACAAAGGCTGCCGGGATCCGGTTCGCGCCGTTGCATGGGGCGGTGCCTGTAGACGGCAAGGAGAAACGATAGCGCCCGCCGATCCTTTCCCGTTGGCGGGCGAAACGAAACGGCACTAATGGAGGCGCACATGAAAGGCATGGAAGTGAAGACTTTCGATTCTCCGGACGGGGTCAGGACTTTCGAGAAAGGAAAGGTCGAGCTGGTCAACGTCAACGGCAGGACGGTCGGCAGGGCGACGTTCGAGCCCGGTTGGAGATGGTCCCGGTCGGTAAAGCCGATCGCGAATACCGAAAGCTGCCTGGCCCCTCACTTTCAGTACCATGTGTCGGGTACGATACACGTAAAGATGGACGACGGCACGGAGAGGGACCTGAAAGCGGGGGACGTTTCCATGCTGGGCGCGGGCCATGACGCCTGGGTGGTCGGCAACGAGCCGGCCGTCATCGTCGATTTTCAGGGCATGGTTGATTACGCGAAAGGGTAAGAGAGGCCCGCGCGGTTTTCGGCCGGGTGAAAAGCGCGGTCAGCCGCTCTTCCCCCGAGGAGGCGCGGTGAACGTCCCGATGGCCCCCATATATGCGTCCAGACCGCGCGCCATCAGGTCGTTGTGGCCCGCGTGGGGGATGCGGAGGATCTCCTTTCGGGCGGCGCCGGAAAGCGAATACAGGGCTTGCCCCTCTTCAAAGGGGATGATTTCGTCCTCTTCCCCGTGGATAATCAGGGTAGGGATCGTGATCTTCCCGATCTTCAGGTCGTTTCCGAAGCCGGCGGCGTCGGGCATGTCCCTGAACAGGTGCGACACCCCCAATCTACGGAGCTGGTTCCGGGTGCTCGCGAACCCGCTCTCCACGATCAACCCCTGAAGCCGGTCCTGATAGTGGGAGGCAACCTCGATGGCCGGCGCGCTTCCCAGGGACCTGCCCATGACGAAGAGACCGCCCGTGTAGCCGCGTGCTTGCAGAAACGCGGCGAACCCGTGAAAGGTGGGGTGGGCGTCGCGGATGAGGTTGGCGCACGTGGGGCTGCCGGTGCTGAAGCCGTAGCCGCGATAGTCCGCCACGAAGAGGTTGACCCCCCGCTCCTGATACAGGTGGGCCGAGTAGTCATAGTCGGGGGCGATTTCCCCGTTGCCGTGGAAGTAAAGGATGGCGGGCGCCAAGGCGTGCGCGGGGTAGAACCGGCAGCCCAGGGAAATCCCGGACGCCACCTCGATCATATGGTTCGCGCCATAGGGGGACGTCTGCTCTTCCGCGGACGCCCGGCGGGGGAAGAAGAGCCTCTGGAGGATTTCGGGACGATCCATGATCTCGGGGCCGTTCCGGGGTTCTGTCATTATATGTTGAGTATCATATCGTGAGGAAGAAATCAACTTGTGGACCAGCGATTCCCGGTGCGCTC
>PLSJ01000268.1 GCA_003165115.1 Syntrophaceae bacterium
ACTCAATGAAGGCTTCCCGCACCATTGCTCCATGCGTGACGTTGCGCCCTTTCTCGAAACCGCCGACCCTGTCGCCTCCGGCGGCGAGGAAGTCGTTCGTGACGACCCGGTACATCCGCGATGCATCGAGAGGCGCGCCGCCGACGCGGACTTCCCTGACCCTTCTGGCGCCTGCCGCGGTCACGTCGTACCTGATTTGCATGCCCGACACCTGAAGTATGCCCTTGTCCCTGCCGATGCTCCGGCCGAGCAGGCCCAGGAGGGCTTCGCCGGAGAGGTCCATGGCGACAAGTGCGTCGTCGAAGGGGAGCGCGGTGTAGGCCTGCTCCATGGTGATCCTGCCCGCCGGTATGTCGGCCCTGATGGCGCCGCTGTTTTGGATGGCGATCTCCGCGGCTGCCGATTCCCGCATGGCATCGCAGATCACGTCGCCAAGGACCGACTCCCTGTCCGCGTGTCTCGTGAGAGGAACGGTCGCCTCTCCCACGACCTGTTGGAACAGGGCCTTGGTTTTTTCGCGGTACCCGTCTGCCATCCGCGCTATCCGGCCGTCGAACGGGTCGCCCGGTCCGGCCGAAACGGCTTTCAGCTCCCCTTTCTTCGTCGCGGCCTCTACCCTGCCCGTCTTCTCGTTTATCGTCAGATCGAGCACGCCCAGATAGAGCCCATGAGAGCCTGCCTGTACGATAATCGTCCGCCCTACGGTCACCGGGTCGGTTACCACGGTGTGGCTGTGCCCTCCCACGATCACGTCGATACCTCCGACGCAAGCCGCCAACCGTTTATCCTCGTCGAGGCCGAGGTGGGTAAGCAGGACGATGAGCGTCGCACCCTTACCTTTCACCTCCGTGAGCACACCCGGCAGCAAGGAGGCCGGATCGAGGAACGTCAGGTCCTTCACGTTCTCCGCCTTCGTGGCATAGGGCGTCTCCGGTGTCGTCAGCCCTATCACCGCTATTTTTACGCCTCTTCTTTCCACGATTATGTAGGGTCTCACTCCGGGAAGGCAGCCGCCCGCCCGGTCCACGATATTGGCCGAGAGCACGGGGAACGCGGCGCTCTCTATGATCCCGGCCAGCGCCGTCCGGCCCCAATCGAACTCATGGTTCCCGAGGGTCATGGCGTCGAAGTGGAGGGCGTTCATCATCTCGACCGCCGGCCGGCCATGAAACATATCCGAGACGGGCGTGCCCTGAAACATATCTCCCGCGGAGAGGAGGATGACGCCCTGGGGATTGCCTGCCTTTGCCGCTTCTATCATCGCCGCCAGGTATGCGGCGCCGCCCGCCGGCTTCGGGTGGCCGGCCGGTGTCGCGGCAACCGGAAAAACCCTGCCGTGGAAGTCGTTTACGTGGAGTATCGTCAGCTTTTCGGCGGCGTGGGCCGCCAGCGCGGCGCAAAGGAGAGCGCCGAACACCGGAAGAAGAAACAGGAGGCGTCGCATACCGATTTTATGCCCTTTCAATGCACTTCACCGCTTATTCTGGTCACAGGTCGAGGATGATGTCGCCCAGCCGCCTCTTCGGCACGTGATGGATCGACTTCTCGTCACGCCAGTACTTGTAATCCCCACCCTTCATCTCGTCGATGACGACCGTCTCTCCGGGGTAGCCGAGGGCCACGGCGAGGAGGATCCGGTACCTGGGCGGGATGGCGAGCTCCGCCATGAGCCGCTCCCTGTCGACCGTCCCGATGATGCAGCCCGCCACGCCGATCTCGGCCGCCCCGAGCAGGATGGTTTGCGCCGCTATCCCGTGGTCACATGCAATCGTCGTGGCTATGTCGTCGTCACCCAGTATCAGGATATGGCCCGTGGGCCGCTCGCCCGCGGCGGGACCCGGCCACTCCGTCAGGTATGCGGCCCAGGTGAGGCAGCCGCATATCAGGGCGTTCTTTTCGGGCTCGCAGGAGAGTATATACTTGAGAGGTTGTTTGTTGGCCCCGGACGGGGTCAGGCGGGCGAGGTCGATCAAGGCGGTCAGCACCTCCCGTCCGAGTGGCCTGTCCTCCCGAAAGCGCCTGTAGCTCCTGCTCCTGGTGACGAGTTCCCGCATCATGAGTACCTCCGCGTAGGTGTTGTGGTGCATCTATTANNATACCTCAATTTATCCGGCTTTCGCTGAAAGTCGCGCAGCCTGCACTTAGATTATATAGGGATCACCGGAAGAATGGCGGGACGCGGCCCGGAATCGTGACGGGCGGGAATGTCCGCCGTCGCCTTCAATCCATGCGAGGAGGCATTATGGCCCATCAACCACACATGACCGTCGGCGCGTATCTTGTCCGGCGGCTGGAGCAACTCGGCCTGAGACACATTTTCGGTGTGCCGGGCGACTACGCCCTCACTTTTTTCGACCTCCTAGAAGAGAGCGACATCGAGCTGATCAATACGTGCAACGAGCTGAACGCCGGGTACGCGGCTGACGGATATGCGCGCGTATCGGGCATAGGGGCCGTCTGCGTCACGTACGGCGTGGGCGGTTTCAGCGTCTACAACGCCGTCGCGGCCGCGTACGCGGAGCGGGTGGCCCTCGTGGTGATAAGCGGCGGCCCCAAGACGACGCTCCGCAGCAGGCTCCATCCCAACCTCCTTCACCACACCGTTGGCGATATGAACCTGCAGTGCGATATTTTTGAGAGGATCACCCAGGGCGCCATCGTCCTGACGAACCCCACCCAGGCGGTCCGGCAGATCGACGAAACCCTGGCCGCGTGCGTCAGGTACTCCCGCCCCGTTTACATCGAGATACCTGCAGATATGGTGATGGAGGCATGCGGGGAACCGGATCCGTGGGAGCCCGATATGTCTCTCCACGTCGATGAGGACGTGCTGGAAGAGGCCTTGGGCGAGACGTTCGGGGCGATAACGCGCGCCTCCAACCCCGTCATCCTCGCGGGCGTGGAAGTCGAGCGGCTGGGCAGCCGCGGGTCTCTCCTGGCACTCGCGGCCCGCACCGGCTTCCCCGTAGCGACGACGGCCCTGGGAAAAGGCGTCATCCCCGAACATACCCCGCACTACGTGGGCACATATATGGGCGCCCTGGCGAACGAGGAAGCCAGGACCATCGTGGAAGAGTCGGACCTCCTGCTTTGCCTCGGCGCCTGGATGACGGACCTCGACCTGGGCGGCTATACCGCCCGCCTCGACCCGAACCGCTTGATTTTAGCCAACTCGGAAAGGGTGAAGGTGAAGCACCATATCTACGAGCATATCCCCATCAAGAACTTCCTGAACGGCCTGGTGTCGCGGCTGTCCAGGGGTGACTTCGACGGCCCGGACACTGCGCGTCCCGTCGGGGCCCGCCGGGTGGCTTGCGCCCCGGTGGCCGACACAAAGCTGACCACGGACCGGTTTTGGGGCAGGGTCAACGACTTTCTCAGGGACGACCACATCGTCGTGAGCGATACGGGGAGCGCCACCTTCGAGAGCCTCAAACTTCGTCTTCCCCAGGGCGCGGATTACCTGAGCCAGGCCTTTTACGCCTCCATGGGGTTCGGGATACCGGCCGCTCTCGGCGCGAAATTTGCCTCTCCCCAGCGCCGACCCATCGTATTCGTGGGAGACGGTGCGTTCCAGATGACCGGCCAGGAGCTCTCGAGCATCGTCCGCTACGGGCAGAACCCCGTCGTCTTCCTGCTGAACAATGACGGCTATCAGGTGGAGCGCGCGATCTGCGATAATGCCTACAACGACCTCCTGATGTGGGACTACGCGCTTCTTCCCGAGGCCTTCGGCGCCCCCAGGGGCCTGTGCGTCACCACGGAAGGGGGCCTCGAATCTGCGCTCGTCATGGCTGAGGACCGGAGGGATTCGCTCGTCTTCGTGGAGATACGCCTGGAAAGGTTCGATTTTTCAGAGACCCTGAGACGGATCGGGGAGAGGTTGAGGTAGCAGGGGAGAGCGCCGTTCCCTAGGCTTGCGGACGCCGCGCTAAGGCTTCGTGGCGGCGCGCAATGCGGAGAAGAGACGGACGATCTCGTCCATCCGATAGCTGGCGTTGATCCCGCTCGGGTTCGGCAGCACCCAGACGACGGTCGCGCCGATCTCTTTGTCCTGCCGCCCGACGGCGGCGTGGGGCTCCCCGAAGGCTTTCCTGTATGCGTCTATGCCGAGCACCGCGAGGGTCCGCGGCCGGAAAGCCAGCGCCTTCCTTTCGAGCGACTTCGCCCCCTCGCGCAATTCATCGACAGACAACTCCGCCGCCTGGGCGGTGGCGCGGTTCACGATGTTCGTGATGCCGCACCCATAGGATGGAAGGAGGTGCTCTTCGGAGGGCGCAAGCAGCCGGTCGGTAAAACCGGCCTGGAAGAGGGCCTTCCAGAACCTGTTTCCCGGACGGGCAAAATGGTGGCCCACGGCGCCCGAGTAGAGGCCCGGATTGATGCCGACGAAAAGCACGTGCAATTCCGGGGCGATAATATCCGCCACCGCCCGGCCGCGGGCGGCGAGCAGGTCATCTTTGGTGGGGCGGCGGGGAGAGACGTCCGGCATACCACCAGAGTATAGGCCCCACCAGGCATTGGCGCAAGGGAAGACAGGAGAGGGAAGCACTCAAGGATTTATCGCCTGCGCGACGATAAGGCTTGACAATCTGTGATGCAGTGTTTTACATTACTAGTGCCTGCATAAAGCCGAACCGCCCGCGAGGGCGGGGCGGAAAGCCAAGGGTCTTCCTGGGGGAAGACAGCCTCGCTGCCCGGCCGGACAAGAGTGCTTCATAATCTCCTTGCAGGAGTCCATCATGGTCAAATCCGCTCTCGGAAAGATTGCCCGGATGTTCTTGTACGCCGTGGTACTTGTGCTTTCGCTGATCGTCGGTACCGCCATATCGGCCGTGCTGATGAAGGCGGTCGAATTATGACGTAAAGGCCCCATATCCCTCCTTCGGCCCGAACCGCCCAACCAATCCCTTGATTGTTGGCCTCAATGCGGCTACACTTATTCCGCCATGAGAAAGTCTGCCCCTTCCGCGAAAGGAATGCCAACGCCCGTGAGCTGCGTCATCTACGACTGCGACGGCGTGCTCTTCGATTCCTTAGAGGCGAACCGCAAGCTTTACGACCATATCGCGGTTTCCATGGGCAGGGCGCCCCTGACGGAAGAGGAGCTGCGGTATTGCCACATGAACACGGTGGGAGACAGCATTCATTGCATCTTCAGGGAGGATGCGGAAACCGAGGTAAGGGCCGTCAGGTTCCTGAAGGAGCAGGTCGACTTCAAAGACTTCATCCGCTACCTCATCATGGAGCCCCATCTGCTGGAGACCCTGTCGGCTTTGAGAGAAAAGGGGATCATGACGGCGATAAGCACGAACAGGACGACTTCCATGCCCTATATCATGGAAAGGTTCTCTTTACAGCCTTATTTTGACATGGTGGTAACCGCCCTCGACGTGGAGCGGCCCAAACCCGACCCGGAATCGGTCAACATGATACTCGGCAGGCTCCACGTGCGGCCTGAAGAGACGCTCTACGTCGGGGACTCGGAGATAGACCTCGGCACGGCCCGCTCATCGGGCGTGACGTTCGTGGCATACAAGAACCCGGCGATCTCGACGGGGATCCTGATAGAGAGCCACCGCGAGATCCTCAGGTTTCTTTCGAACGAGTTGCCTCCCCAAGCACCGCTCTGCTCCTGAAGATATATTTGAAGGCATAGAAGACGGGACCCGAAAGCATATAGGCCATCGTAATGGCGAAGAGCATTACGGCCGGCTCGATGAGCACAATGACAAAAAGCAGGATGACGGCGACGACCGCCTCGAAATGCCTGGACCGGAAGGCGCTCGATTCCTTGAAGCTGCTGTACCTCACGGCGCTCACCATGAGGAACCCGAGGGCATACATGAGGATAGGCGCGAAGACTTTCTTCACTTCGACCGGCACGTGAAACTCCCCGAAAAAGAGCACACTGGCCGCTATGGTGGCCGCCGCCGCGGGGATGGGCAGGCCGAGGAAGTGCTTCTTCTGCACTGTCTCCGCCTGCACGTTGAACCGCGCCAGGCGGAGCGCGCCGCAGGCCACGTAGAGAAAGGCCGCGAGCCAGCCGAATCGCCCGAACCCCTTTAGCGCCCACATGTAAGCGAGGAGCCCAGGGGCGACGCCAAAGGCGATCACGTCCGCCAGGGAATCGTACTCGACGCCGAACCTGCTGGTCGAGTTGGTCATACGGGCGACCCTGCCGTCGAGGGCGTCGAGGATGCACGACGCGAATATGGCGATACTCGCCTGGGTAAACCTCTGATCGAGGGTGGCCACCATTGCGTAGAACCCCCCGAAGAGGCTCATCGACGTGAGCAGATTCGGAAGGAGGTAGACGCTCCTGCGCTTTCTCTTTCTCATGATTTTTCCCCTTTCTTCGCGAGTACCGTCAACCCGCTCTTTACTTTTTGGCCCACCTCCACCATTGGGCGGTAGGAAGTGGGCATATATACATCCACCCTGGAGCCGAAGGCGATCATGCCTAGCCGCTCACCTTTTCCGACGGGGTCGTGCTCTTTCACATAGCATATGATGCGGCGGGCGAGAAAGCCAGCAATCTGCACGACGAGGAATTTTTCGCTGTTTCGGTCGATGACGATATAGTTCCTCTCGTTCTCTTCGTCTATCCCTTTCTTGAAGGCAAGCCTGAACCGGCCGTCCCTGTGCTCGACCCTTGCAACACGCCCCTCGCAGGGGGCCCTGTTGACATGCACATTCGCAACGGACATAAAGACGCTTATCCTCCTGACCTTTTCACGGAGGAACTCGTTCTCGAAAAGGTCTTCCACGCCCATCACCCGGCCGTCGGCGGCGGAGAGGATATCCCCTTTGCCGCTGACGGCCGACCTCGCGGGATTTCTGAAGAAGAACAGAAAGAAAAGGGCGAGAAGGAGGGCAAGGCCAGCAAGCGCGTAGACGCCTAGGAAGCAAAAGAGGAATGATAACAAGACAGACGGCAGGATGAAAAGCAATCCTTCCTTTGCAACCGGGACCCTTATCAATCCTTTCTCCCTATCCAGCTCATCATGGAGCGGAGCTTCTTACCCACCGTTTCGATCAGGTGCTCGCTGTCCCTCCGCTTTACCGCGGCATAAACGGGTCTTCCCGCCATATTCTCGAGTATCCATTCCTTCGCGAATTCACCTGTCTGGATTTCCTTGAGGATGCGTTTCATCTCCCGCCTTGTTTCCTCGGTGATGATCCTTCTGCCCCTCGACATGTCGCCGTACTCGGCGGTGTCGCTGATGGAGTTGCGCATGTTGGCTATGCCGCCTTCGTAAATGAGGTCGACTATCAGCTTCAGCTCGTGGCAGCACTCAAAATAGGCTGCCTCGGGCTGGTACCCCGCCTCCACCAGCGTATCGAAGCCGGCCCTTATCAATTCGGTGATGCCGCCGCAGAGCACCACCTGTTCTCCGAACAGGTCTGTTTCCGTTTCTTCCTGGAAGGTGGTCTCGAGCATGCCCGCCCTGGCGCCGCCTATGCCCAGCGCATAGGCCAAAGCCGTATCGACGGCATGACCCGAAAAATCCTGGTACACGGCGATCAGCACGGGTACGCCCGCTCCCCTCTGGAATTCCCGCCTCACCAGATGTCCCGGACCTTTTGGAGCGACCATGATCACGTCGACGTTCTCCGGCGGCACGATCTGTTTGAAGTGGATGTTGAAGCCGTGAGAAAACAGAAGGGTCTTGCCCTCCGTGAGGTTTTCTTTTATGACGTTTTTATATAAGGCAGCCTGGGTCTCGTCAGGGGCGAGGATCTGGATTATGTCGGCGCGGGCGGAGGCGTCTGCCGCGGAGGTGGGGGTGAACCCGTGCTCTATCGCCAGCTTGAAATTCGGTGTGCCTTCAAGCTCGGCGACAATCACCTCGACCCCGCTCTCCCTCAAATTCTGGGCCTGTGCGTGTCCCTGGCTCCCGTACCCGATAATCGCCACCTTCTTGCCCTTGAGAACTCCCAGGTTAGCGTCACTTTCGTAGAACATCTTCGCCATTACTTCCTCCTTTCGATTGTTTATCATTCGCTCTCATCACCTTCTCGCCCCTCATCATGGCCACGGACCCCGTCCTCACAAGCTCTTTGATGCCGAGGGGCCTCACCAGGGCCAGGAAGGCTCGCACTTTTTCTTCGTTGCCCGTTATTTCAACGACATAGGACCTGGGTGAGACGTCTACCACACGCCCCCTGAATATCTCTATCATCCTCAGGACTTCCTCTCTTGTCCTCTCCTCCGCGTTGACCTTCACGAGCACCATTTCCCGCGAGACATAATCCGCGTCCTGGAAATCGGTCACTTTTATCACGTTTACCAATTTGTTGAGCTGCTTGAGGATCTGTTCGAGGATGCTATCACTCCCCGTCGTGACGATGGTCATCGAGGATATCTCGGGTTCGAGCGTCTCCCCCACGCAGAGGCTCTCTATGTTGAAGCCCCTTCCGCTGAAGAGCCCCGCCACGCGCGCGAGCACACCGAACTCGTTTTCCACAAGGACAGAAATTATGTGTCTCAATTCTTCCCCCTACACAAGGAGCATGTCGCTGAGGGCAGCGCCGGCGGGAACGATGGGATAGACGCCCTCCTCGGGGTTCACGTGGGCGTCGACGAGCGTCGGCCTGCCGTTGGCGAAGGCTTTCTTCAACACCCTGTCCACCTCGGATTCGTGTTCTATCTCATACCCCACCGCTCCGTATGCCTCGGCGAGCTTCACGAAGTTCGGCACGCATTCGAGCACGGAGATGGCGTACCGCTTTTCGTAGAAAAGCTCCTGCCACTGCCGCACCATGCCCAGGCACCCGTTATTCAGGATGACGACTTTTACGGGCAGCCCGTATTGAACCGCCGTCGCCAGTTCCTGGATATTCATCTGTATGCTCCCGTCACCCGCGATGTCGACCACCAGCATGTCGGGATATGCCACCTGTGCCCCGATAGCCGCCGGGAAACCGTACCCCATGGTGCCGAGACCCCCCGACGTCATGAGGCGCCGGGGTTCGAGGAACTTGTAGAACTGCGCGGTCCACATCTGGTTTTGTCCGACTTCCGTGGCGATTATCGCCTTGCCCCCGGTGAGCTCGTGGATCCTCTCGATCACGTACTGCGGCTTCAGCGTGCCGTTTCTCGTATAGCTCAAGGGGAATTCCGTCTTCCATCGCTCCACCTGCCGGAGCCAGTCTGCGATCGCGTGGTCCCAGGCGCCGCCGAAGGACTCCTTGTCCTCTTCCACTACCTGCAGCATCCTCCTGAGCACGTTCTTCGCATCGCCCACTATGGGTATGTCGACCCTTATGTTCTTGCTGATCGAGGTGGGGTCGATGTCGACATGGATGATTTTGGCGCGCGAGCCGAACTCCTCTACCTTCCCGGTTGCCCTGTCATCGAACCGGGCGCCCACCGCGATGATCGTGTCGGCGTTCGTAATGGCCATATTCGCCGCGTACGTGCCGTGCATGCCGAGCATGCCCAGGAACTGGGGGTGGTTGCCGGGGAAACCGCCGAGGCCCATGAGCGTGTTTGTCACCGGGATCGACAACCGCTCGGCGAACGCCCTCAGCTCCTTTGCCGCGCCCGAGGTGATGATGCCGCCCCCCGTATAGAGTACCGGCCTCTTCGATGAATTGATGAGCTTCACCGCTTTCTTTATCTGTCCGGGATGGCCTGCATAGGTAGGCTGATAGCCCCTTATACGGACCTTCTCGGGGTAGGTGAACTCGGTGAGCGCGGCGGACACGTCCTTCGGTATGTCGATGAGGACGGGTCCCGGCCGGCCGGACCTGGCAATGTAGAAAGCCTCTTTAATGATGCGCGCCATCTCGGTTACGTCTCTCACGAGGTAATTGTGCTTCGTGCACGGTCTCGTGATCCCGACGATATCCGCCTCCTGGAAGGCATCGTTGCCGATAAGCACCGTATTCACCTGGCCGGAAAAAACCACGATGGGCACCGAATCCATATAGGCGGTTGCGATTCCGGTCACCGTATTCGTGGCCCCCGGGCCGGAGGTCACNNATTTGTGGCGCCGGGGCCGGAGGTGACAAGCGCCACGCCGACCCGCGCAGTGGTGCGCGCGTAACCGTCGGCGGCGTGTACGGCAGCCTGCTCGTGCCTTACGAGGACCTGTTTTATGTCGCAGCCATAAAGGGCATCGGTGATGTTGAGCACCGCTCCCCCGGGGTAGCAAAAAAGCGTATCGACCCCTTCCATCTTCAATGACTCGACAAATATCTGCGCGCCGCTCTTCTTCATTTTTCGGTCCTCAGCTCTCCTCCTTCTTCAGTCCTTCCATGATATCTTTATAGTAGAGCTTCTCTTTTTTCACCATTTTCATCTCGACCTCTTCTTCCTCGGACAAAAAAGACTTCCTGAGCAGCATCCTCAATCGCCTGTCGAGCGACGTATGGAAACACTCCGCTTCCTTGTAGAACTCGTCTTTGCTTTTTGGTCTTCCCATGCGTATGGCTATAGATCGTATAAAATATACGGAAAAATGTCAAACATATCGCGTGTGGCGAACAGAAATTCGAGAGAGCCTGTCTGCTACAAGGTGCAACAGTTTATCGCGTCCGGCAGGAGATGTCAATTATTTGACCGGGTTGTTAACAGGGCAAACGCATTTGGACTATA
>PLSJ01000104.1 GCA_003165115.1 Syntrophaceae bacterium
AAAAAAGTTAGCGGGAACTAGTGACTTCTCCGGTTTCCGTCCGGTCTGCCTTATGTATCGGCGCAAGAGGCCGATAATACAAGGGGAGGGCCTATCATGGCGAATCAGAGTAAGGTCGAAGAACGCACCGCGTGCAGCATCGAGATCCGGCGGCTTCTCGGCAGGCAGCTCAAGAGGCCGCTGGTCGCCGTGGTCGAATCCGCTCGACCGGGCTTCAAGGCGCACGTCGCGGGCATCTCGATATTCGGCTATGGCGACGACGCCGCCGGGGCATTCCAGGCCCTGCAGGAAGGCATAGAGAGTGTATGCCGGGACCGGGGGGACCTCGACATAGGCGCCGCGATCCAGAGGAGGCTGCTGCTGGAAAACCTCATGACGGGCGAGGAAAGGGCGGCCCAAAAACAGTCGTCCGGCAACTAGAGACCCGAACCCCTTCCGTTGGAGGCCCGACAAATCTCGCCTACTTGCCGGCGAGGCCCGACAGGATGAGCTGCACGCCGGACAAAAAGAGCATCGCGTAAACCAGGCGCATGAACCATGTCTCGTTGAAGCGCCGGTTCAGGTAGACGCCGATCTTCACCCCGATGTAGCACAACGGCGCGAGCATGACGATGGTCGTCCAATTGCCCGTTTTCAGGAGCCCGAGGAGGGCGTAAGGCACGAGCTTCAGGGCGTTGGTGACGGCAAAGAAGACCGCGCTGGTCCCCACGTAGATATGCTTTGAAAACCGCTGGGGAAGGAGATAGATCGCCAGCGGCGGCCCCCCCGAGTGGGAGATCGTCGAGGTGAAACCCGTGACGGCGCCCATGACCGTGCCTTCGAGCCGGCCCGGAGCGCGTTTTTCCGCGTGCCCGAGGATGAAGCCCCGCCCCACCTGGAAGGCGACGAACAGCAGCGAGAGGATGCCGATGCCCATCCGGAGCATGTCGTCTTTCCCCATGAGGGAGCGGAAAAAGAGGCCTCCCGCGAGAATGCCGACGAGGGCCCCCGGCACGAGGATCTTCATGCTCCGGCGGTCGAAGTCCCTCCTGTAATAGAAGAGCGCCAGGATGTCGGTCACGATGAGCAGCGGCAGAAGGATGGCCGCCGCCTCGGCCACGCCTATGGTAAGGGACACCAGCGGCGTCGCCAGCGTGCCCACTCCGCCGGCAAACCCCGCCTTGGCGACCCCGATCAGCAGGACCGCGACGATGGCGGTCAGCCAGAAGACGGCCGGATAATGGGGAATGACAAAGCCCATGAGTCCTCCCTTCGCGAGTGAGACCGGACAACCCCCCCTGCCCCGGTCGGGTTCTTCATGGTACCTTTTGGACGCCCGCCTTGTCAACCGCGCCCCACCCCACGGCACGGGCCTTTTGAGAAATACGTGGAAAAAAGCGTCAGCATACACTATAATGCGTAGGCTTATGAAAAAACGCACATTCATCACTGTCTTCGGCTTTGTGGTGAGCATCGTCCTCCTCTATTTTTCCCTGCGGGGTATCGAGTTCGCTCAGATCTGGGCAACCCTCAGGCAGACGAACCCGCTGCTGGCCTTCCTGCCGCTGGTCTTCATCGCGACGGCCATCTGCCTGTCCGCGTTCAGGTGGTCGAAGGTGGCGGGTTCCAACGTCCGCTTCAGGGAGACCTTCGCGGCCCTGCTCATCGGCATGTTCATCAATAACGTGCTGCCGGCGCGGCTTGGGGAGGTCGCCCGCGGCTACGTGCTCTCCCGCAAGAAGGGCTTCTCCTTCACCTACGGCTTCTCGACGGTGCTTCTCGACCGGTTCTTCGACCTGACAGGGCTTTTGCTGATGACCCTTCTCTCCCTGCTCTTTTTCCCGAGGGCCAGCCTGCCGCCGAGGGTGTCGCAGGGGATTTACGTGATCATCGGCATGGTCGCGTTCTTCGTCCTTTTGATGATACTGCTGAGCCGCCCCGGCTTCGCGAACCGCCTCGCGGCGAGGCTCGCCTCGGTGGAGCGGTCTTTTCTGGCAAAATTGGGCAAGAGGATAATCGAGATACAGGAAAACCTCAGCCGCATCGGGTCTCCCCTCACCATTATCTTTTTCGTGATCATCTCTTTCTGCACCTGGCTTTCCATGAGCGTGGCGCTCTGGGTCGTCACCCTGGCGCTGGGCGTCCCGGTCTCCTTCGCCTGCATACCCTTCGTGTGCGCGCTTTTGAACATGGGCATCATCATCCCCTCTTCGCCGGGCTACGTGGGGCTTTACCAATTCCTGCTGGTTTACCTGCTTTCCATCTTCGGCGTGCCGAAGTACGAGGGCTTTACCATATCGATACTCTATCATGCGTCATGGTACATACCCTATACGATCGTGGGGTTTCTCCTGCTGCTGCGGGAGCACCTGCGGATAAAGGACATCAGGAAACTGGAAGCGGAAGAAGAACATTCGGGCTAAAACCTTTGGATACGTAAGCCTAACCTTCCCTCATCACTACGAAAATTGACTATCGCGGCCCAACGGGTGTAGATTATTAAATGAAGAGGGCACGGTTCTTCCGCAGAAAATTCTATTTCTACCTGCTCAAGGAGCTCGTCCTGATCTTCTTCCTTTCCCTCTCGGTGTTCACGTTCATCCTCGTCATGAGCCGCCTCGGGAAGATGGCGGACCTCGTNNTGTATTTCAAGGACATCGTGCTGCTGATCGCCTATTCCTGCCCCCCCTTCCTCACGTTCACCCTTCCGATGGCGTTCCTCCTCTCCACCGTGGTGGTGCTGGGGAGGCTTTCGACCGAGAACGAGATACTCGCGTTGAAGGCGAGCGGCGTTAACCTGATGTATCTTTTCGTCCCCATTTCCATGCTCGCGGTCGCCGTCTTCGTCGGAGGGTTCCTGAACAACAGCCTCCTCCTCAGCAAGAGCAGCGACGCCTTCCGCACCACCCTCGCGGACATCGCGAAAAAGGGGATCTCCATCGAGGACAAGGAGGGAATATTCAACGATACGATACCGGGGGTGGTCATCTATATCGATAAGGTGGACACCAGCAACAGGGTGCTCTCCGGCATCGTCATCTCCGACGACAGGGATGAGACGGCCCGACAGACCGTGACCGCCCAGACGGGGGCCGTCAACGTCGATACGAACACGCTCGACCTCTCGTTCAAGCTGAAGAACGGCAGCCTCCAGCGATGGGAAAAACAGGCGGACGCATACAGGAGCCTCTCCTTTAAAGACTACACGTTCTCCCTCAACCTCGCGAGCGTCCTCCCCAACAGGGAGTTCAGAAAGAAGCCCTTCGAAATGGACATCAACGAGCTGCGGAAAGCCTTCTCGGCCTCGAAAGGTGAAAGCAGGTACGAATATTCCATCGAGATATACAAGAAATTCAGCGTCCCCTTTTCCATCTTCGCCTTCGTGCTGCTCACGCTCCCGCTGGGCATCAAGAGGAAGACGGAAGGCAAGTTCTCGGGAGTGGTCTACAGCCTGCTCATCTTCATCTGCTACTATATTTTGTCCGCGATCATGGAGAACATCGGGAAAGTGTACGAAATGTCGCCGCTCCTTGTCTGCTTTGCCCCGAACATCATCTTCTCTCTCGCGGGCTTCTACCTCGTGACCCAGCTGAACAACGAGGACGGCGCGAAGACGCTCGACAGGATCAAACGCCTATGGGGACCGCATGCGCAGGCTCAATAAGTACCTTATCAGCAACACGATAAAACTGCTGCTCGTCTGCGAGCTTGCGGGGATCATTATTTTTACGATGATCGACTTCTTCGACCACCTGGATATTTTTACCCAGTCGTTTTCCAAGTTCGGCCTGGGCATGGGGTACGTCGCGCTCAACATCCCCAACAACTTCAACCTGCTCCTCCCCCTGGCGTTCCTCATCTCCATGCTGGTGCTTATCGTCATGATGATAAGGGGGAACGAGGTAATCATCATAAGGACGTCGGGGATCAGCACGTTTTCGCTGATGAAGCCCCTCCTTGCCTTCTCGCTGGTCCTCATGGCCCTCTCCTTCACGCTTTCCGAGTGGATCATCCCCTATACCTCCTCCTCCGCGGAGTACGTGCTCAGGGTCAGGATCAAGGGGGACCAGACCTACGTGGTCTTCAAAAACGACAAGATATGGTTCAAGCGCGGGAACCGGATATGCAACATAGACTTCTACGATATCAAGAAAGACGAGATCAGGGGACTCACCGTGCTGGAGCTGTCCGACACCTACGCCATCCAGAAGCGGTATGACGCGAAAACGGGCGTCTGGAAGGGAGACGAGAAGACGGGCCAGTGGGTATTCACCGATATAGTGGAAAGGACTTTCAAGGACGACGGGATAGAGTCGAGGAGCGTGCAAAAGACCATGACGGGCCTCGTCACCGAGCCCCCATCGCTCTTCAAGATCGTGGACAAGAGCCCCGAAGAGATGAGCTACAGGGAACTCGAAAGGTACATGACCAAGCTCAAGCGAAACGGCCATGACGTGAAGAGGTACATGGTGGACCTGGACAACAAGGTCGCCTTCCCCTTCATCAACATCATCATGGTGCTCGCGGGCTTCTCGGTGGGCCTGCGGTATTCCAAGACGAAGAACGTGTCAAAGGGCATCTTTTCGGGCATCTGTGTCGGGTTCTCCTATTGGGGGTTCGATTCGATCGCGCTCTCCCTCGGCTACAAGGAAGCCTTTCCGCCGCTGTTCGCCGCCTGGCTCTCCAACATGCTCTTCTTCTCTCTCGGCATTATAGGCATAATGACGGTGAAGACCTAAAAAACAGACCATGGGAACGGATTTCCGGAAAGGAGCAGCAGTTACGGATGAAGGCGTATCTCGACATAGAAACGGATAGACAGGGGAACGTGTGCGTGATCGGCATCTTTTGCGAGCCCGTCGGCTTCGTCCAGTTCTACGGCGCCGACGTGACCACGCGCAACCTGGAGCAGGTGCTCGGCCGGGTGAAGACGATCGTCACCTTCAACGGAGACCTTTTCGACCTGCCAACTCTCGACAAGTATTTCAACCTCGACCTGAAAGGGGCCTGCTGTTCCCTCGACCTCTTCAAGATGAAAAAGCACCTGGGCCTGCGCGGCGGCCTGAAAGAGCTTGAGAAGATGTACGGCATAAAGAGGAAGACCGCCGGGATAGACGGCTACAAGGCCATTCTCCTGTGGGAGAAATACCTCAAGAAAGGCCATTCGGGGTCGTTGAAGACCCTCCTCGAGTACAACAAGGAAGACGTGATAAACCTCATCCCCCTGGAGGCGATCTTTATCCGAAAGATGGAAGCCCAGAAGGAAATGGAGGCGCTGAGGAAGCTGGAAAAATTGAAGGAATCGAACGATATGAAGGAGCTGGGCAATGATGGAGCAATGTGAGGTCCGCTCCGGCCCTTACCGGATCAGGGGCGTCTTCACCCGGCCCGACAAAAGCGGGCGGTTCCCCTGCGTGGTCCTCTCGCACGGCCTGATAAGCTCGAAAGACAGCTCCAAGTTTGTCTCACTCGCGGCGGCTTTCGAGACCGCCGGCATCGCGAGTGTAAGGTTCGATTACCAGGGCTGCGGGGAGAGCGACGGCAGCATCGAGGAGACGACCCTGACCGGAAGGATCGCAAACCTGGACGCCATAGCCGAGTGGGTCTTCGGCCACCCGTCGGTCGACGCGGCCAAAGTCGGCCTCCTGGGGAGCAGCTTCGGCAGCGTCACTTCCCTGGTAAAGGCCGCCCGCGACACGCGCATCCGCTGCGTATCCCTCTGGGCCACGCCCTATCTGCTGGAGAAGAAAGACGACAACTCCGGGGCAGACTTCAAGGACGCCCTCTATGCGGACTTCGCGCAATACGACCTCCTGGCCGAGGCAAGAAAGGTCTCATGCGCCCTCGTCATCCACGGGGAAGCCGACACCGTCGTGCCTGCCCGCGAAGGCAAGGCGATCTACGAGCACGTGGGGCGGCCGAAGAAATTCGAGCTGATAAAGGGCGCGGACCACATCTTCTCGGTGCCGGGACACAGGGAGAGGGCGATCACCCTGTCGGTGAACTGGTTCCGGCGGTTCCTGGTCTAAGGCGGCCGGACGACGGCATGGAGGGAATACTCCCTCTGCGGCGCCCTGCTCGCCATGTGACCTCCGACGTACGGAAAGTACGCCTCCGGTCGACATGGCTCACAGTGCATCCACATATGAAGCATTCCCCCCATGCCGTCGTCCACCCGATCCGGCAACGTCAGCTTTGTTTTTGCTGACATTGCGGGAGGTAAAAAAGCACTTGCCCCAGATTCGATCCGGTGAGCCTTCATGCCTCCACGAAGTATTGGAAAAAGGGCACGATAAAAACGAGGATTACCGTTTGAAAATGGTAGGCGAAAACGGTCCTTCCGGTCATAACAGACCAGCCCGAACTAATTCCCCTATTATTTGATCGTCCGCTTGACCATCAAGCACTCCATAAATGGTTATTCCTCTCCTGATTCTGTTTACTTTGTCGTTTGACGCCTGCAAGGCGGCTTTGTAGTAAACACCGGGAAGCGTGCTTTCGTTTATTGATGATGGATCGATCCGACTATAGAATTTCTGGAGGTATTCCACTGCTTCCGAAGGTTGTATTTTGTTGCCTTTGATGTTCATATGTTGATCCAGCTCNNGAATAGATCAGCTTTTCGCCAGACTCTTTCTTTCGGTTCAAAACCGCACTCCTCGATAAACGAAAGGATGTTCTGCAACCTGTCATTGACTTGTTTAGCCAAAGGAAATTCATCGTTGTATCGTGCGAGAAGGTCACCGAATGCGTCATCCCGGTTAAAGTAGCCTTGGATCATCGTGATAATGATTAAGAGGGCATACCGCAAATCTCCCATCCGTTTTAGATCTAGAGAACTGAATGTACGGTGGACATCAAAGAATTCATAAGACGAAACCTTCTCAGCATACTGTTTCAGGGCACCCGCATAAATCGCGTTGTTAATTTCAATTTCTAAGAGGGAGTATTGGGTGGCGTTTATTCTCCTGAAGACTTCTATAATCTCTTCTTTTGTAACAGAGCCGAGGTCACGAACGGCAACATCATACTGAAGATATCTTTTCTTGTCATCGTCTTCGAGGTCTTTATAGGGTGGTATGGTTGTAAGGCGAAGCTCGGAATCGCCCCGGAAATACTGAATGATCGTGCTTACTCGCTGCAATCCATCTACGAGGAGCTGACTGCCTTTTCCAGTCTCAAGATCAACATCGCCATCCGCCAGATAAAGCTCTGGAAATGGAAATCCTCGTAGAATTGTGTCGAGGAAGTTGTTCTTATCGGTATGTGTCCACACTAGACGTCGCTGGAACTCGGGGCGAGGTATTAGTTTCCCTTCGTCAACCATACTAATCAGCTCGCGAATTTTCTTGTTAGTAGGGGCCGTTTTCATGCATTCAACTCCTCGAAGGCAATACATTCCCGTATTGCCCGAATTAAATACTGCTTCAAGTGTTCGACGGAATGAAATAATCCGCCTCGTACTTTGCGGCGACCAAGACGGCCTCCGGCGGATATCCGGCGAAAGCAATCCCACCAATCGTCGCAATTTCTGAGTCGCACTTCGTTAGGAAAGTGATCCGGACGAAGCCAACCGCAGACAAGATAATCTCCCAGGCGGCCTGAGTTCCAAGGCAAAACAAAGGATGACCCGTGAGCATGCCTGGAAAGTTCATACCATATTTGCTCAAAAATTGGCGGGCATATTACTGCGACATCGATGTCCGAGCCAGGCCCATAAGTGCGATAGCGTGGAAGAACGGTTCCGTCCCGCAATGTTTTCTGTGAGATAGAAAAACCAAGTTTAGCTGACCCTACAACCCAAAGCTTTACCATCTCCACGGTGATGCCGAACGTCGATGCGAGAGCTTCTCGAATGTATTCCCGGCCGATATCATTTACGTGCATCGCTTCATCGATTAGAAGAAACTCGTCCAGAATGACTTCCGCAGACGCTTCGTGCAATCGTTTCCGAAACTGCTCGACCGTTGGCAAACCANNATTGCCTGGTGTCCAGCCCGCGAAAGCCCGAATGACACCGCTACAGCTCAGGCAGCAGATTGCCTACCAAAATAGGCCCTCATAACCATCCGAAGGATATGGGCCAGGCCATCAAGACCGAAGCGGAATACCTATTACCCCGGCCAGGTGCTCTCGGAACGCATCCCAATCCGCCCCCTCCCGCCCGAGGACTTCTACGGCGTCGAACCACATGGTGGTGGTCTGCGATTCGCCCTGTAATTTTGTCATGGATAAGTCTTTCTTCGAAATGATCGTCCAGAAGTCCCGGTATCCTTTCTGCCTGGCTTTCGAGTGAAACTTTTCGGCTTCGCCCACCCGATCATGAGCATTGCTTACGTCCGTGCTATTAGAGCCTGTAATTGGGCTCCGAAGATCAGCAGAGACGGTTCGGGCACGTTCCGCTTTGTGATCTCATCGGTCTGTCGAACAAGGTCGGAGAGTACGCCGGCCATGGCTTTACAAAAGGCGGGGAGGCGCTTCTTTTGATTGTCGCTGATCGTGCCGAGTTCTTCCATAGTTTTGAACGGTCCCATCCCAGTTGAGCCTTTATAGAAGCTCTTCTGGGGTGAACCGAGTAACATGCGGTAGTAGCCGACCAAAGAAGGCTTGACTTCAAGCACGGAGGGAATCGGGAATATGTATTCATCGCGAAGGCCCGCCCGCGCCAAGAGCCGCTGCGCATCGTCTGGTACGTATTTCAGGATTTCATTTTTCGCGACTACCTGATCCAATGACTTGAGGGCTTCCCTCAGGTCACCCACGAACCATTGCTTTCTCGCAACGACAAGGAGCTGATAGAATGCTACCTGCCGGCCCGGACCAGGCGGGCTCAGGACGGCAATTCCGCCCGACTTAGGGCTTTTCGTCGAGGTCTTGGTATTTTTGTCTGTCTGCTTTTTAGCGGCCATCGAACCGGTCCATTCGCTCCACGAATATCAGTATCATACGAATCCTATGGAAAAAAGACAATAATAAATGTCTCACCTCTGGCCGATGTCGCGAGGAGCAGTCTCCACCTGCCGGAAACACTTACCATTCATGAGGGGTAACGTTGAAGCGCTACAACGGGTAAGCAGGGTCATGCCGGGTGATATCGTGGCAACAGTGATTACAATAACAGCATAGGGGAGAAAGACGAAACTGAACCGTTTGACTATTTTGTCCCTGGTCTTCCTGTGTGCGGCGTTATCGGTCATTACCGGCTGTGCCGGCAGCACTGCAAATTTGGAGAGGGAAACGGCACGGCATATCGGAGAAGGTGTCGCGCGGGCGCACGTACATGTGAGCGATGTTTACCGGGGTGTGAGGGAAGTAAAGTGGACGGCGGATACGCCAAAAAGCACGTACAACTGCAGGGCGGACGACATGGTTAATCGGGTGTATTGCACTCCCGACAAAACGTCCGCACCCTCCCCGGCATCAGCAGCAGCGCCAACGGCGGCAGCACCCAAAGAAGCAGAAGACACGGGAAAGGATAGACACACATGCGCCGACCCAATCGGGCGCGTGGTTTCATATCAAGCTGAATTCCGGATAGAATGGATGGCTTTCGAGGTCACCGGCAAAAGAGGCCGAAAAGGGGCGGCAGAAACGTTGGTTCAAATGCCCGGGAGACGACAATTCTGCGGATGTACGAGTGAAAGAAGAGTATGTCGGACATAATTACGTCACGTCTTGTCTTTTCTCCAGCGCCCCGAGGATCGGCTGAATCGTTTGTCTCCACGTCACCGGCGTTTTCAGTAATTCCCTGATTACGGCCTTCAGGAGCGCTTTTACATAACTCATCACCCTGGGGTTCGCGGCGAATGTCTTAAGACTCTTGAGCGTCTGCAAGGTCATCACCGTAAGCGCAGAAAGAAGAAATACGATGCCCGGAAACGCCAGGTCCCGAACACTGCCGGGAAGGTGATAAGCAAAAGGCTTAACAAAATCTATCACAAGAGGGTGGATGAGGTAAATTCCCAGAACATATTGGCCCGATGATGCGAGGATGGTTTTGGCTCCGAGAGACGGCCTTGCCAGGGCCAATAATGCGATGCCGACCCCGGATGTGATTTCCACGAAGAATTCGACGATCATGGAAGCAGACTGATTCCGTACAAAAAGCAGCTCAACCGCGAGTGCAGCCAGGGCCGCCGACAATAAAGCGATAGCCGGCTTTACGCTGAAGGATCCTTGGCACGAGGAGAGTCGAAAGCCGATGGCAAAGAAGATCGTGCCGAAAAATGGACCATACCTCATGTTGAAAGGAATTGGAAAGCCGGCAGAAGAAGGGGACAGCAATGCGAAAAGAACTCCGAACAGGTAGAGGCCGGTCCCGACCCAGATGAGGCAGGACTCACGCCTCCATTTTGCCAGCACCGCGGTTATCGTCGATGCCCACAGCAAAGCCATAAGAAACCATAGGTGATATTTCGTCCCTGTGGAAAGGATATATAAGACACCCTGCAAAGCCCCCCCTTGCCCTTTGACCAAAGCCAGAAGACGCAAATACGGAACCTTGAGCAGGGATATTAAGCCATAGTGCGAAATCGTGTGCAGGTAATACCCTATATCCTGAATATTCCGAGGGATAGCGATGTAGACCAGGGACCACAGAAGAAACATCTTTAAGACCCGGAAGCTGTAGGGGCCATATACGTGACCCACCGTTTCACCCGCCCGAAGTTTTCTGCCCCACTGATAGCCGGCGATGATCATGAAGAACGCCACGGCAAAGAGCAAATGGCTTATGAACCTCGCGGGCAAGGCATAATGTATGCCCGTGCCTTCCGCGTGGACGAAGATCACCGACATAATCGCAAGAACACGAATGCACTCAATCGCCGAATTACGTTTCATGTCGTGGCACTCCGTTCAAAACTTTGTCGATTTCTTTCGGACAGCGACCCCATTTCCGCCTCTTTGCAAAGCAGATACCCTTATGTAAGCATCTAATTTTGCTGCTCCTTGCCAAACACGATGGTTGCGGAGGTGTAAAGGAACGTGACACAAAAGGCGGTCTTCACCTTAAAGGACGGGGGAGGAAATCAGTGTCTTATCGGGCATAAAATCCATGTAAGGAAAGCGGTCATATATTTATGTAATGTAAACAAGAATGACACAAAGGAAACACTGTCGAAGGCGCTGCAACGGTTAAGCCGGTCGCGCCGGGTGATATGGTGACAACAGTGATTACAATAACAGAAGAGGGGGAAAGGCCTTTTGAGTATTTTGTCCCTGGTTTCTGTGTGTGCGGCGTTATCGGTCATTACCGGTTGTGCCAGCAGCACTGCAAATCTGGAGAGGGAAACGGCACGGTTTATCGGAGAAGGTGTCGCGCCGGCGCACGTACATGTGAGCGATGTCGACCGGGGTGCGAGGGAAGTAAAGTGGACGGCGGACACGCCAAAAGGCACGTACGACTGCAGGGCGCACGACATGGTATCAAGCTGAATTCCGGACAGAATGGATGGCTTTCGTCGTCACTGGCAAAAGAGGCCGAAAAGGCACGGGGCAATCAAGCAACTGAATAGAGCTTGACTTTTACACACCCTAAAGATGCTTTTTGTCGCTCCTGGTTGTCATCTCTCCTTGTCGCTCCTGTAGTCACCCCTCCATGTCGCTTTGACAGGATGGTTGCAAAGGCGGAAAATATTATGGGGCCGGGTAATCATGGTGAGAAGCACAAGAACATGACGGAAGCCTGGCCGGCTCGAGCCGGTCCCCGGAAGGTCCCGCGGACCGGTGTTTCGCTCTTTGAAAATTGAGTCGCAGACGGCCTTTCGTACCGTGGGGCATCACACAGCCTGACCGGACGCGAAAGCCCACCCACCCCCCCCATAAACCGTGCACTTTCGTGCACATCCGTAGACCCCCCTTCCTGAAGGTTTGCGAGGGTTGGGAATCCTAAAGAGGGGCGATAGGGACGGCTGTCCGGGAAATGCGGGCAAAAGGGGACAAAAAGGGCTAAAGGCAGCAAAAAACGACAAAATGGACCGGATGGTGGTGTATATCGTCCGCGATTTTGGCGGAAGGATCCCCTCGGGGTGCAGGACCCGGTGAAATTTCAGGAATAGGTTGCGGCGTCCCGTAGGGGCGCGGTGTGGGCCTCTTACGCAATCACGGTTCGGTCCATTCCAAAGGGGGCTACCGCACCTCGTCTTTCAACGCGAAATAGCGGTCGCCGTACCAGGCAACGGGTTTTTGCGCGCCGTCGACCGCGAAGTCCGTGGCTTCGGCTATGTAGACGGTATACTTTCCCACCGGGTATGACGTGAGAACCTTGCAGGGGATGCTGGCGAAGGAGCCCTTGATGAAGGGGGCCTTCCCCGCTCCCCGGTCTTCGGTCTGGATGCCGAGTTTCTGGTACTTATCGATCTCCTGGCCGTGCAGGGCGCCGACCTTTCGGGCCAGACCGGCCTGGCCTTCCGACGCGACATTGATCGCGAACTCGCCTGCCGCTTCGATGAGGCTGTGAGAGAAGATGTGCTTGGCCACGCTCACGATGAAGAAGGGCTGGTCTTCGGCCACAAACATGCACCCGCAGGTCATCACATCCCTTCTCTCTTTTGTGGCGACGCTCAGCAGCGCCACGGAGCATGGAATCAGTCGTGTGACATCAGACAGATTGACACCCATCGCTGTCCTCCTTTCGTAAGGTTACCGCCATCTGCGGATCGGTGCTCCCGTGCGACGAGCTTACCGGCCCCTGTCGATCCGATTCCGGCGCCTGTCAGATGCCGTCCACGATCTCGCCGCTGTACTTTTTGACGGCCTGCTCGATAGCCGGGCCTGCCTTCATCAGGTCGTCGGGCACCATGACCGGATGTATCTCGACCCAGGCGTCGAATGCCAGGAACCAGGGCTCCGCGATCGCCGGGATCTGGGAGGCGTCCTGCATGTCCAGGAAGATGAACGCCGTCCTTTGCCCGTTATCGTCGGTGAAATAGACCGCTTCGGGTCTCATTTCCGCCAGGATGGCCTGGATCGTCTTCCCCAGCTTGCCGGAACGCGCCGCCTCGTTCCCTGCCTCGACGGGGATGTTGACCTTGAGCAAGAACCTCATACCGCACCTCCTTCTTCGTTGTCTGTCGACACGTCACACGCATTCTCTCCCGATATTGCTTAAAATAGTACCGGGCACCGATGAATACAAGTGACGCTCGCTCACCGGAAGCGCGCGAGAAGATGAGGCGCATGAGTGGGAAGTGGCAGACGTACGCCGGGGCGTCCATGCCGCCTGGGGCGCGGGTCGCGGCGAAGGGAATGGTGCGCCGCCCCTATTTCTTTCTGTTCCGGCTCTCCCCGAGCTTCTCCTTGATAAGGTCCGTGATGACGGTGCTGAGACCGATGCCAAGGGCGAGAGAGAGGGTCATGATGATGCCCCCGAAGACGATGAGGAAGCTGATGCTGATAATGGTGCTCCCGAGGCCCAAATACTCGAAGACTATGCCGAAGGTGATCACGACCAGCAGGATGTGGACGCTCTTGGAAATAATCTCCCCGTATTTGATGTTCGCATTCTGGCACGCCATGTAGATTACCCTGCTGATGAACGTGCTGAATATGATGCCCACGATGACGATGATCATGGAGATGACGATGTAGGGGAGCGCGCTCGTGATCCGCGAGGCGTATTCGGTGAACTGAGAAATGCCGAC
>PLSJ01000133.1 GCA_003165115.1 Syntrophaceae bacterium
GGGACATCCTATAGCCCTCCTGTCAAGCACAATTTCAATAACGAATCATGTCAATGAGTTAGCTAAACCCCCCTCAACTTTGGTGCGCACCTCTGCTCTCGCCTTCTTCCGCGCTCTTCTCATTGGTCGGCGAGTCTCTCACCTAAAAGCGAATCCGCGCTTTAGCGTTATCAGTATCCGACATGCACGAAGGCCGCCTATCATCCTTTATCCAGGCTGCATGATTCTGGTGAGAAGCCCTGCATTGTCCCGCACGAGGTCGCACAGCCCTCTACGTTGTTTCTCGGGCTCTCCCGCCGAAATAGTGATCTTTTTAGTTCCTTAGGCTATGCAGCCCGGATCGAACTTCTCCTTTTTCTTCATCAAGGTCCATGCAATGACGAGCATCTTTGCCGCAAGCTTCACGCGCATCTTCGTGCCAATCCCCTTCTCCCGCTCCCTGCCTTTGAGCTTGTTCGTGAAGTAGGTTATGAACTGTTTGTTTGCCGTTGAGGCAACGAGCGCCGCCTGGTAGAGGCCGTAGCGGAGATCGGCCTTCCCCTTCTTGGAGATGACCGGCGCGACGTCGGTTCTCTTCCCGCTCCTATCCGCGCTCAAGTCCAGCCCTGCCATTTTCAGCGCCTGTCGATGATTCTCGAACCTGTGGGGATTGCCGATGGCGCCAAGAACCTTTGCGGAAATGTCAGGTCCGAAGCCGGGAATGCTCATAAGGCATAGGTATTCGGGCAACCTTTTACATATCTCTGCAATCTTCCTGTCCGTCTCCAGTATCATGAGGTGAAGGCTTTTAAGTCCGTCGAGCAGGGTTGACGCCTCGAAGGCCGCGGAGGGATGGGCTGCGCAACCGATGGAGACAGCCGCCTTCGCGTAGATCTCCCCGAGACGTTCCTCCTGCTTTCCGTTTCCTGGGGCGACCACGCGCACGAACTCCTGGAACTGAAGACCGGCAAGTTTCTTCGGATCGAGACACTGCCTGACGATATCAGGACCTTCGGCATAATTGAAGTAGGCATCCATCTCGGGGAAGTATTGGGCGATAAGGTGGTTTCTGATTCTCACCCTATAACCCTGTTCCGATTTCTTGAGCCTTCGTTTCAACGACAGAAGACTCCGGAGTTCCCGCAGCTCCATCGAGGGAAACTCATAGAAGAGACACTTGCCCTAGGTGACGAGATCGGCGACGTTGGCGGCGTCCTTCGTGTCATTTTTATCCCACCGGCCGTCTAAGAGCTCGCGATTCTTCTTCACTGCGCTGCCGGCGACGAGCACCACGCCATGACCGTGTTCGATCAGATACTCTCCAAGCGGTTTGTGGTAATCCGAGCTAGGCTCCATGCCAAAGACCACGTGCGCAAGCCCTTGCTGAGCCTTCAAGATATCCGTCTCGAAGCAGAGCTTCTCGAAGCCCTCCTTGGCGTTGTCGAAGACCAGTCGGCGCAGAAGGACCTTTCCTGCCGGGGTGCCGAAGAAGGCGTGATGGCGCTCTTTGGCGATGTCCATGCCTACCACGAGATGCTGCGTCGATCCGCGAATGTCGCGCTTCAATTGACGAAATTCCTCCAGCCTGCTATCATCGTTCTTGTCCATAGAAACCTCCTCGCTTAAGATTATTTGATGCGGTCACATCATTATCATCTTAACAGGAGGTTTCTCTTTTGGCGGGGGCAAACCCGCCTTCCTCATCTCTCAGGGAGCAATCTTCGGTCATGAGTATATATAACGTGTTTTCGATATCTCGTGAGCCTCCAGCCTTTCTAACCGGTGGGCCGGAAGGCGTGGCGCGCGATGCCCAGCACAAGCCCGCCTGGTGCTCTGCGCGACCGTGGTCCCTTTGCCTCCCGTCTCGTGAAACATGCTTCCGCTCTCAGGACAAATCCTCGTTTCACGTTTCACCACGGCCACGGGCCTGACTCGCCCTTTGACATAAGGGGCGTTTTCTTTTATCATCTTTAAGGGAGGATCGTGAATCATGTCGGAAGAAATGATGAACACAAAGGAAGTGGCCCATTATCTGGGGATTCACGAGAAGCAGGTATATGCCCTGATCGGCCAGAAGAGGATACCCGCGACGAGGGTGACGGGGAAATGGGTCTTCCCCCGGAAGCTCATCGATGAATGGATCGAATCGAACGCCAGGTCGGGACTGGAACAGGCGAGACAGAAGACGAAGAGGGTCGAAGGCGGCCTGCTCGCCTCCGGGAGCAATGACCTGATCCTCGATATGCTCCAGACGCATGTGCGAAGGATGCATCCCGACTTCTACCTCTTTTCCGCGAGCACGGGGAGCACCGACGGCCTGAAGGCGCTCAACCTGGGCTACACGGACATCGCATGGTCGCACCTCTTCGACCCGGAAACGGGCGAATACAACATCCCCTTCCTGCCCGTATACGTGCCCAACGTCAAGCCGGTGGTAGTGAACCTCTACTACCGGGAGCTGGGCCTCCTCGTGGCCGCCCGCAACCCTTTGAACATCAGGGGCTTCGAGGACCTGGCGCGCAGGGACGTGCGCCTCATTAACCGGCAGAAAGGTTCCGGCACGCGGAACCTGATAGACCGCAACCTTACCCGCCTTGGCATTGACCCGGCGCATATTCGGGGATACGAGGACGAGGTTTACACGCATCTCGAAGTCGGCCTCTCGGTCCTCTCGAACGAGACGGACGTGGGCATCGCCACCATAGCCGTCTCCCAGCTTCTCGGTCTGCCCTTTATCCCCATCACCCGCGAGAGGTTCGACATGGTCCTCGGCCAGCAGACCTTCTTTCAACAGGGCATACAGACCCTGATGGAGGTGCTCAAGTCGGACACTTTCCGGACAAAAGTGGCAAGGCTCGGTAATTACGACTTCAAGGACTCAGGCAAGATCCTCTACGCGCCATAGCCGAAGTCGGCCTATCCGGGAAGCGCGCCGCCCCTGCCGCTCTTCTCCTGCTTTCATTTGCGGGAACTCAGGCCCTTTGCGGCTTCTGCGACGCTTAGGCCAAGATCGGCCCCAGGGTGTACGGGGTTTTCATTTCCATGGTTCGCACCTTCTTTCTTTAGTGATAATCGGTAAAGTCGAGCGCGTTTCCACGCTCAAAGCGAAAGATAAGTCGCCACTTTGCCTGCATGGTCACGGAAAAGTAACCCTTCAAATCTCCCTTGAGCCGACATGGCCGGAAGGTCGGAAGGTCCATCCCTTCGACCCCCGAGGCCGCTGCGGAGTGGAGAGAATGGTTTTGATCCGGTCCAGCATGTCCACCGGCAGTTTCCTGCCATCATCGTCCCTGAATGGCTGTCAAGAATAGTCTCGACGGCTATTCTTGAGCCGCCCCGCATTCTTTGTCCCGGTATCCCTCACCTGCCGCCAGCCGCTTTCTTCAAGGCCTGGCCGAAGTCGGCAATGAGGTCATCGGGGTCTTCCAGCCCCACGGAGAGCCTGACGAGGCTGTCCGTGATCCCCCTGGCCTGACGCTCCCCGGGAGGAACGGACGCGTGGGACATGGTGGCGGGATAGGAGAGGATGCTTTCCACCCCGCCCAGGCTCACGGCAAGGAGGGGGAGGGTGACGGACCTCATGAAAGCGTGCGCCGCCTCGACGGTGAGCAGCTCGAAGGAGACCACCGCTCCGGGGCCGGATGCCTGCCGCTCGTGCACCTCTCTTCCAGGATGCGTTTCGAGGCCGGGGTAATAGACCCGCGCTATCAGGGGGTTTCCTGACAGCCAGGACGCTATCTTCATCGCGCCCCGCTGCTGGACCTCCATCCTTGCGGCCAGAGTCTTTATCCCCCTCATGAGCAGCCATGAGTCCTGCGGACCGAGGATGGCGCCGAAGGTGTTCTGAATCGCTTTTAGCCTGTGCGCCAATTCCTTATCTTTGACGGCAACCACACCCGCGATGAGGTCGCTGTGCCCCCCGAGGAACTTCGTGGCGCTGTGGATCACTGTGTCGAAGCCGAGCTCTATGGGCCGTTGCAGAAAAGGGCTCATGAAGGTATTGTCGATAATGGTAAGGAGACCCTTTTCGCGTGCCACTTCCACGATCCCTGCAAGGTCGGTGATCTTCAAGGTCGGGTTGGACGGCGTTTCCACGAAGATTGCCTTCGTCTCCGGCTCGATCACCGCCCGCACCCTGTCTGCCGTCGAGATGTCCGCGAACGTGTGGCGGAGGCCCCAACGGTTGAAAAGCTTAGTCAGGACGCGGTAAGTCCCGCCATAGACATCCTCACCGACGACGATATGGTCGCCCGTTTTCAGAAGGAGCAGGACCGACGAGATGGCCGCCATGCCCGAGGAAAACGCAAAGCCGTGGCTGCCCCCTTCCAGTACCGCTACGGTATGCTCGAGGGCGTCGCGGGTCGGGTTAGAGCCCCTGGCGTACTCGTATTGCCCGAAGACGAGCGGATCGTCCTGCGCGAAGGTCGATGCCTGGCAGATGGGGATGCTCGACGCCCCGGTGTGGGGATCTCTGTCTTTACCTGTGTGAAGAATTCTCGTTCTGTAGTCCATCCTTAGGTTCTCCTTCGGGCTGCCCTTGCTTATTCAGGCTCCCAGGGCCGATGACAGGTCATCGATCAGGTCTTCCACTGCCTCTATCCCAACCGACAGCCGGAGCAGACGGTCGCTTATGCCCAGCCTACATCGAATCTCCTCGTCCATGTCCGCATGTGTCTGGGCAGCGGGGAAGGTGATGAGTGATTCGACGCCGCCAAGGCTCTCGGCAAAGAGGAAAACCTCAACCGAGGAAAGGACCCGTGGGACGAGTCCGGGATCGTCGACCTCGAAGGAGATGACGGACCCGGTGCCCGATGCCTGGCTTTTCAGAAGGCCGTAGCCGGGATGTGTCTCAAGGCCGGGATAAAGCACATTGGCGACATGGGGCTGCCGGGTGAGCCATTCGGCGATAGTCTTCGCATTCCGCTCTTGCCGCTCCAGCCTGAGAGAAAGGGTCTTGAGTCCGCGGAGCACGAGCCAGCAGTCCCAGGGGCCGGGGACGGCGCCGGCCGAGTTCTGATAAAAGTAGAGCTTCTCGCCGAGTTCTTTCGTTTTTGTCACAAGGATGCCGGCGAGCACGTCATTGTGTCCCGAAAGGTATTTCGTGGCACTGTAAACCGCGACGTCGGCGCCCAGGGCAAGAGGCCTCTGGAACCATGGCGTCAGGAACGTGTTATCCACGACGGTAAGGGCGCCGTTTTCTTTGGCCGCCTTGCTGATGGCCCTTATATCCGCGATCTTTAAGAGGGGATTCGTGGGGCTTTCGACCAGGACGGCCCTGGGTCCTTTGTCGAGCGCTTTTCTTACCGCGGTGAGGTCGGATGTGTCAACAAAGACGATGTCTATGCCCGTCTCCCGGTAGACCTTTTCGAGGAGGCGAAAGGTCCCCCCGTAAGGGTCCTCGCTGGCGACAACGGAATCACCCGGCGCAAAAAGCCTCATAAAGCAGTCGATGGCCGCCATGCCGGAACTGAACGCCAGNNCCGTCTGGTAGACCGGCATCGAGACCGAGCCCGTACTTTGCTCCCAGCACGTGCCTGCATGGGTGAGTATCGTCTCTGTCGACCTTTCCCCCTTCATATGTTCTTCCTCCCGAACGTATTGTCGCTTTCGCTTTACTATAAATAGCCTATAGGAATAGTAGTATTATAATAATTATCTTGACTGCTTCTGTCA
>PLSJ01000046.1 GCA_003165115.1 Syntrophaceae bacterium
GAATTATTTATGAGGAATGCTCTAATCCAATCACTCGCACACTCGATGCAATGCGGCTCGAACGGTAAATCCACTCTTGCTCGAACACTTTGTCTCCCCAAATGGATTCGGTGTTCGAGAAGAGTGGATTAGGCATTCACTCCTGGTAACTGTCTTTCTTGCTGCATTTGCGGTGCAATCGATCTTGCGGCCGGAGGGATTTTCGATGGATGGTGCGGAAGCCGGGGTGTGTCCGGGCCGGAGCATACTCGTCCGTATGTGAGGAGCCGGACACACCCCGGCGACCGTGCCAGGCGCGAAAAGACCCCGGCCGCTCCCTACTGGAATATTGCTACCGACTTTTGGGCCAGCAGCAGCACATCCCTCGGGAACATCCCCAGATAGAACAGCATGCCTACGCTGAGCAGCATCACGAGCACGTAGCCGGGCGACATGTCTACCTCGCCGAGATCCTTTGCGGGGTCCTTGAAGTACATGTACATGAGCACGCGCAGGTAGTAGTAGGCGGCGACGGCGCTGTTGAGCATGCCTATTACCGCGAGCCAGTAGTACTGGCCCTTTATGGCGTCGCTGAAGATGTAGAACTTGCCCGTGAAGCCCGCGAGCGGAGGGATGCCGGTGAGGGACAGAAGGAAGATGGTCATGCAGAGGCTGACAAAGGGGTGGCGGCCTGCAAGACCTGCGTAGCTGTCTATGTCCTCATGGGCCTCGCCTTTCCTCCCGAGGAGGATCACCACGCTGAAGGCGCCCAGGTTCATGAATGTGTAGGCCAGAAGGTAGTAGAGGATGCTCGATGAGAGGACCTTGTCGCCGGTGACGAAGGCGACCAGGATATAGCCCGCGTGGGCGATGCTCGAATAGGCAAGGAGGCGCTTCATGTTGTTCTGCCCGAGGGCGGCGATGTTGCCCGCGCACATGGTGAGCACGGCGATGAACCAGAGCACGCTCGACCAGCTTCCGATGAAGGGATAAAAGGCGGTGTAGAAGACCCGCAGGAAAGCGGCAAAGGCGGCCGCCTTCACGCCCGTCGCCATAAAGACCGTGACCGGGGTCGGGGCGCCTTCGTAGACGTCGGGGGTCCACATATGGAAGGGGACCGAGGCGGTCTTGAAGCCGAAGCCGACGATGAGGAGCGCCATGCCCGTCAGGAAAACCGGGTCGACGCCGAGGTTCCGCGCCGAGGCCACGGTTCGCACCATCCTGATGTCGATGGCCCCGGATGACGCGAAGATCAGGGCCATGCCATAGAGGAGAAAGGCGGTGGCAAAGGAGCCGAGCAGGAAATACTTGAAGGACGATTCCAGGGCGCGTACCTGCCCTTTCAGCAGCCCGCAGAGGATGTATATGGAGAGCGACATCACTTCCAGCCCGATAAAGATCGTCACGAAGCTCGTGGACGAGACCATCACCATCATGCCGAGGGCGGCGAAATCGAGGAGGGCATAGTATTCGCCCGCGACGATCTCCTCACGCCCCGTATAGGGGATGGAGATCAGGGCAACCATGAAGAGGATCACGAGGAATATGCCTTTGAAAAAGGTGCCGAAACCGTCGATCAGGTAGAGGCCGCTAAACAGGCTCGTCCGCACGCCCCAGAAGTGCATCGCGAAATAAAAGGCGAGGGCGCTGCCGATGAGGGTAAGCACGCCCCCCGCGACGCCCGGTGTCTTCTTTCTGCCGAACGCGTCTACGAGGAGGATAAGGAGACCGAAAACGGTGACCGTAATCTCGGGGAGGATCCATTCAAAATCGGGAAGCGACAGCGCGAAGTTCATCATTCGACCTCTATTGACGGCCGGGTGAGATTAGCCGGATAGTGCGCTGCATGGGCGCCCGATAGCGGGTGCTGTGCCGTCCCGCGGGTGGCAGCGTCTTCCATGGTCTGGTAATAGGCGTTCTTCTCTTTCACGAACTTCAGGAACCCCGCGACGGACGTATCCATCTTCTTGAAGAACATCCGCGGGCAGACGCCCATGAGGACGATGAAGAAGACCACGCAGCAGAGGATCACGACCTCTCTCGCGCCCAGGTCCTTCACCTTCCTGTTCTCTTCCTTCGTGATCTCGCCGAACATGACCCGTTGGAACATCCAGAGCATGTAAACCGCGCCCAGCACCACCCCGATGGTGGCGAGGATACCGTACAGCTTGACCGATTTGAAGGCGCCGAAGAGTATGAGGAATTCGCCGACGAAGCCGTTCGTGCCCGGCAAGGCGATCGAGGAGAGAGTGACAATCATGAAAAAGAAGGCGAATATGGGCATGGAAGCGGACAACCCGCCGAAATCGGCGATCATCCTCGTGTGGCGCCTCTCGTAGATCATGCCGACCAGGAGGAAGAGCCCGCCCGTGCTGACGCCGTGGTTGAGCATCTGGTAGATGCTCCCCTGCATGCCCTGCATATTGAACGCGAACATGCCGAGCATCACGTAGCCCAGGTGGCTGACGCTGGAGAACGCGATAAGCCGCTTCAGGTCGGGCTGCATCATGCTCACGATCGCGCCGTAGATGATGCCGATGATGGCGAGGACCGAGATCAGGGGGATCGCATCCATCGCGGCCTTCGGGAAGAGTGGTATCGCGAACCTTAAGAAGCCGTACGTCCCCATCTTCAGGAGGACGCCCGCGAGGATGACGCTGCCCGCGGTGGGCGCCTCGGTATGCGCGTCGGGAAGCCACGTATGGACCGGGAACATCGGGACCTTGATGGCGAAGGAGAGGGCGAAGGCGGCAAACAGCCAGTACTGGAGGCTGACAGGGACGGTCCCGTTATAGAGGTCGAGGACGTTGAAAGTGGCGACGCCGGTGGCGTGGCTGTAATGGAAGTAGAGGGCGAAGATGGCGAGCAGCATGAGGACGCTCCCGACCATCGTGAAGAGGAAGAACTTGATGGCGGCGTATATCCTGCGCGGCCCGCCCCAGATGCCGATAAGCAGGTACATGGGGATCAGCATCAGCTCCCAGAATATATAGAAGAGGATCAGGTCGAGGGCGCACAGCGTCCCGATCATTGCCGTCTCCAGGAAGAGGAAGGTGATGTAGTATTCCTTCACCTTTGTCTCTATCGACTTCCAGGAGATGAGCACGCAAAGGACCGTCAGGAACGTGGTGAGAAGGACGAGGAGCAGGCTGATGCCGTCAATCCCCAGAAAATAGCTCATGCCCCATTCGGGGAACCATGCCGCCTTTTCGACAAACTGCATGCCCGCGGTGCTCTCGTCGAAACGGAAGAAGAGGGGCAGGGAGACGGCGAACTCGGCGAGCGAGAAGACGAGGGTGAAGCCCTTGATGAAGAGCTCGTGTCTCCTGGGAACGAAGAGCAGCAGCACCGCGCCGAGGAGAGGAAGGTACATCAACGTGCTTAAGATCGGAAAGCAGAAGCTTTTCATAGTACCTACAAGATAACCTTCATAATAAGATAGCCGAGCACCGCGATCGCGCCTATGATCATGGCGAAGGCGTAGCCCTGCACGTATCCCGTCTGGATCCGCCTGATGAGACTGCCGACGCCGGCGATCAGCCAGGCAATCCCGTTTACCGTACCGTCGATGATCGTTTCGTCGACGGCCACTTTACAGACGCGGCCGACCGCGAATAGACCGCGCACGAAGACCGCCTGGTAGAGCTCGTCCACGTAATACTTGTGGTACACCGTGTTGAAGACCCCCGGAAAGGCGCGCACGAAGTTGGCGGGGATTTCCGGCCGGCGCACGTAAAAGTAATAGGCGATAAAGATGCCCGCGAACGCGATGATCACGGCGGCGGCCATGAGCATGCCTTCAGGCGATGACGCATGCGCCTCGCCGCCTTCGGCAAAGGCGCGGGTCACGAGGTTGAGGGCGGGCGCGTGGGCCTCTTTCGCGGGGCCGAAGACCGGCTCCAGCCACTGCTCGAACCTGTTCGCCCCTCCCAGTATGTGCGGTACGCCGACCCAGCCGCCCACGACGGAGAGCACGGCCAGGATTACGAGCGGTATGGTCATGACGGGCGGGGACTCGTGGATATGGTGCTTCACTTCTTCCGGCGCCCGGCATTCGCCGTGGAAGGTGGTGAAGAACATCCTGAACATGTAGAACGCGGTGAGACCCGCGGTGAGGGCGCCGATCCCCCAGAACCAGAGGCTGCCCCCGTAGTTGGCGAAGACCTTCCACATGATCTCGTCCTTGCTGAAAAAGCCGGAGAAGCCGGGCACGCCTGCGATGGCGATGCAGCCGGCCAGAAAGGTCCAGTAGGTGACGGGCGTCCGGGAGCGCAAGCCGCCCATCTTCCTCATGTCGAGCTCGCCGCTCATGGCGTGCATCACGCTGCCGG